>CAYRJI010000084.1:0-8239 GCA_964424645.1 uncultured Akkermansia sp.
GCGGGTGTGGCTGACAAAAACTTCTATGACCTCGATGACGTCAAGTTTGTGGATGCCGGGGATGTGAAGATACAAGGGAATGTGATGCCCGGTCCCATCGAGGTAGAAGTGAGTGAGGGAAAGACCACCACGTTCACCAATGTGGATGACAAGACACTCGGACACATTCGTGGCAGCGCACCGCTGACCAAGGATGGCAAGGGGACGCTGGCAATCGAAACCGACAATTCCGAGTACACGGGCGACATCACGGTGAAAGCCGGGACACTGAAGGCGGGGCATACCAACGCATTCGGCAGCGGCAATGTGTTTGTAAATAGCGCGACCTTCGATGCGAACAAGCTGGATGTCGCGGCGAAGGTGACCATGCGCGGGGAGTCGATGCTGGAAAATGCGAGTCATGTAAAATCCCTGACCTTTGAATCGGGTTCGAGCGTGAAGAGCTCCACGGGACACACGCTTGCGAGCGGGAATACGCTTACCATCGGACCGACGGGCAGCAGCTATACCGGTGACTTCACCTTTGCGGGCGGCACACTTGCCCTCACCGGTGGGGCGTTCGACCTGAGCGGTGCCACAGTTTCATCCGGCGGGGAGCAGCACTCGGTGCTCGACCTGAGCGGTTGGGAGGGGCTGACTTACGGGCAGGAGTACACTGTGTTCATGGGGGATGTGCCTACTGATATGCTGGATGTCCGCTTGGGCAATGAGATGGATGGTGCCGCGCATCTCGAGGAGCGCGATGGCAAAATCGTGCTGGTGATAGGGACGCCGGGCGGACTCGGCAGTTCGGACGGAGCGGAGTACGCCACGGCTATTTCGAGTCAGACGGAGGGGAACATGGCGCACCTGCGGCGTTTGCGTGGGGCCATCGGCAGCGGGCAGGCTCTTTCCTCTGACCGAAAAGTGGGTGCCTACATCACTGGGTACACGGAAGATAATCGCTTGGAGCAGGACGCGCAGGGACTCGGCTACCACCGCACGGAAATCGGCGGTACACTGGGGGTAGAGACCGCGCGCAAGGACGGGCAGCTCGTGGTAGGAGCCGCCCTGAGTGCGGGGCGCGCGCACGTTTCGCCCACCGGACCGGCACCGCGCTACCACGAGGACGTCATCCGCGAGGACTTGTACCTCGTCGCCAACCTCGGCAGGCTGCGCAGCACCACCACGGTGGGGCTCGGGCAACACGAGATAGACATGCGCCGCGCCGGAGCGTCCTCGCAGGATGTCTCGGGCAACTCGGTGAACCTCTCGGAAGAGCTCGCCGTGACACTCAACCGCAATGAGAAGCACAGCTTCGAGAGCTTCTTCGCGGTGGAGAGCAGCTACAACCGCATCGACGGCTTCAGTGAAGGGGGAGCCAACCCCGCAGCTCTCAACGTGGACGCGCATGAAGCATTCGCGACGGATCTCTCGCTTGGTCTGCGGGCGAACTTCCTCTTCCCCATGGTGAGCGGAGCTCCTTCGGCGGTATTCAGCGTGCAGGGAGCCGCCATCACATCCGTGGGAGACACCGTGACCGATGTGACGATGCGCTACGCGGGAGCCCCGGATTCCTCCTACAGCGTCCGCAGTGCGAAGCGCAATCGGTGGGGCTACAGCGCGGGAGCCTCACTCACCGTGCCGGTCACGCCGAACGCCGCCATTTTCGGCAGCAGCGAAGCGATACTGCGCGGGGACTCGCACGAAGTGACCGCCACGGTGGGAGTCAAGCTCACGTTCTGACCGCTTCACGAGAAAATCTGACATATCCAACACCCGCCGACGTTCCACGGGAGCGTCGGCGGAAATTTGTGTCTCCATACCCACCACAAGTACGAGGATAACACGAAGTACGAAGTGGCAAAGCTGTGGCGCGGGGACGGTGAAAGGCAGCGGGGCGGGGCTCCATTTTCCAGAGTTTCGGCGGGGGTGGTGGGCGATGACCTTGTCGCGGGGAAACGGGATTAAGTGCGAAGTGAAGGAGTTAGGCGCAACGGAGTTGCGCAGGGAAGTTGGCAAGAGGCAAAGCCGAAACGATGTGCGAGAACTAAATCCATGTGGGCGTGATGTTGAAGCCCTCTTGGTACGCAGAGCGTCTGTAACCCGCATGGGGATTAGCATTACGGCGTTTTTTCGAGAATTTTATTGGGACGGGTCTTTGATTTTCCCCGGCACAGCTGTTTGCGGGCTTGCGGAAGAGGGGAGCGTGTGGTAGACTGAGGCATGGCATTTACGCACCTGCACGTACACACGGAGTACTCGTTGTTGGATGGGATGATACGGACGAAAGACCTCATTGCGAGGTGCGTTCAACTGGGCATGAACTCGGTAGCCATCACCGACCACGGGAATGTATTTGCCGCCATAGAGTTCCTCGTGAACACCGCGAAACACAACAAGGGAGTGAAGGCGTGGAATGCCGAGCATCCGGACGAGAAGCGACCTTATTTCAAGCCCATCTTGGGGTGCGAAGTCTACTTGAGTCCCACATCTATGAGGGCGAGGAAGCAGGTGCCCGGGCGCAGTAAGTACACGCATTTGGTGCTGCTCTGCGAGAACAATCGAGGCTGGTCCAACCTCATTAAACTTGTGAGTCTCAGTCATCTGGAGGGTTTTTATTATAAGCCGCAAGTGGACATGGAGGTGCTGCGGCAGTACAGCGAAGGACTCATCTGCCTGACCGGGTGTATTTCCGGACCGATGCAGGAGTGGATATTGCAGGGGAAACCGGAGAAAGCAGAGGAGGTAATGCTGACGCTGCGCGACATCTTCGGCGAGAATAATTTGTTCGTGGAGCTGCAAGACCACGAGTTACCGGACGAGCGCACCTGCACACCGGAGTTGGTACGTCTGGCTCGCAAGCACGGTGTACCCCTTGTCGTCACGAATGATTCCCACTTTCTGAATGCCGAGGATTTCGACGCCCACGATATCCTGATTTGCGTGGGCACGGGCAATAAACGCGTGGATGGCAAGCGCATGCATTACCCGGCATCCGTCTATCTGAAAAGTGAAGAAGAGATGCGCCGACTCTTCCCCGAGTACCCGGAGGCGTACGAGAACACGCAGCGCATAGCAGAGCGGTGCAATGTGTCGATCAAATTGGACTCCACCTCCACCGAGCGGTACCCGGAGTTTGCCACACCGGATGGTTCCCCGCGCGAGGAGTACCTGCGCAAGGTGTGTTTTGAGGGGCTCGTCAAACGCTACGGCGAGGAACGTGTGAAAAATGACCCCGTGCTCACCGAGCGTCTGGAAACGGAACTGGGGGTCATCAATCAGCTGCGTTTTGCGAGCTATTTCCTCATCACCGCCGACTTCATCAATTGGGCAAAGGATCACGACATCCCGGTGGGACCGGGGCGAGGCTCGGCGGCAGGCTCGCTGGTGGCGTATTGCCTGCGCATCACAAACATCGACCCTTTGGCGTTCGATCTCCTCTTCGAACGCTTCCTGAATCCGGAGCGTGTGAGCCCCCCCGATATCGATATCGATTTTTGTCAGACACGCCGTCCGGAGGTCATCGACTATGTCCGAAAGAAGTACGGGGAACGTGCCGTGAGCCACATCATCACCTACGGCACCATGGGAGCCAAATCCGTTATCCGTGATGTGGCGCGGGTGCTGGATATGAGTTTCACGGACAGCGACCGTATCGCCAAACTGATCGATGTCGGTCCTAACGTCACACTCCAAAGTAGTTACGACGGCAGTGCCGACCTGCGCGACCTAGTCCGCGATGGAGCATACGCGGAAGTTTGGAAATACGCAAAAAAACTTGAAGGGACCATCCGCAACGTTGGTATGCACGCCGCCGGTGTGGTGATAGGCGATAGACCGCTGGATGAGTACGTGGCACTCACGCGCGATGACCTCGGTAACCCCCAAGGCGAGGTGGTAACCCAGTGCGATATGGGAGCCATCTACAACGCCGGTTTGCTCAAAATGGATTTTTTGGGGCTCAAGACACTCACCGTGATGAAGGACGCAGAGCACTACGTGCGGCGGAGGGTACCGGACTTCCGGTATGACGAAGTCCCCATTGACGACGCGGAGACGCTTGCGCTGCTCAACCGGGGGGACACCCTAGGCATCTTTCAGCTGGAAAGCGGCGGCATGGTGGACACGTGTCGTAAATATGGCATTGACAAGATAGATGACATCATCGCGCTGCTCGCTCTTTACCGCCCGGGGGCGATGAAGTTCATCGATGAGATGATTGCCGTGAAAAAAGGGGAAAAGGCGGCGGTGTATGAGCACCCGCTGCTCGAGCAAGTCTCCGGTCCCTCCTATGGAGTGATGATTTACCAAGAGCAGGTACAGGCAGCCGCCAAGTTACTGGCAGGTTACACACTGGGTGGTGCTGACATCCTGCGCCGGGCTATGGGTCACAAGGACATGCAGGAAATGCAAGAGCAGCGTGCCCGCTTCGTCAAGGGCTGCCGGGACACAAATGACATTGATGAGAAAACGGCCAACGCCATCTTCGATAAAATCCAAACGTTTGCCGGTTATGGCTTCAACAAGTCTCACTCGGTCTGCTACGGTCATATATCCTACTGGACCGCTTATTTGAAGGCACATTTCCCGGTAGAATTTATGTGTGGGTTGATGTCCAATGAGGTCATCAATGAAAAGATCGGCATCTTCATTCAGGAAGCGAACCGCATGGGCATCGAGGTGCTCGGTCCCTGCGTGAATCATTCCGTTGTAAAGTTCTGTCCGGAAACAATGCCCAACGGTCATCTAGCGGTGCGATTTGGGCTGGCATCGGTCAAAAACATGAGCACTGAGTCTGTGTGCGCGATAGTCGAAGAACGCAAAGCGCATGGACCCTTCAAAAGTTTGGAGGATTTCTGCTACCGCATTTCTCCGCAAAGTGTGCGTCGCAATCAGTTGGAGGTGTTGGTACAATGCGGGGCTTTTGACTGCACGCATACGAACCGCGCTGCACTTTTTGATGGTATTGAACGCGCCCTCAACGGAGCTGCTTCGGTGCACCGCGACAACGAAACCGGTCAGATGGCACTCTTCGATATGTCTGCTCCCGTACATGCAGAAGCACCTCTGTCGCTCATCCCCGAATGGTCGAAACAAAAACGTTTGGACGACGAAAAATCTCTGACCGGAGCCTATTTTACCGGGAATCCGCTGGACTCGATGCGCGGCGTCATCGACCTCCCGAAATATGTGCCCATCGGCTCCCTGCAAACTTTGTCCCAAGATGATATCCGCAACCTCTGCGATCTGGCGGGGATGATTCGTTCTGTGTCTGTTAAAACGAGCAAAAGCAATGCACAAAAATTCGCTGTCATCACGGTGGAAGATTTCACCGGCAGCACGGAGATTCTGGTGTGGGGGGATGTCTACTCTCAAGCTGTCGCTGTAGAGGGCTTGTTGCAAGAGGGTAGCTTTGTTCGCATTCGTGCCCGTGTTTTCATGGATGACCGCAATCAGAACGGAAACTCCGGCAGTTCCAAGCGCGTTTCAGCTAATTCCTTGGAGCTCATCTCCCCGGTCACCCACTCTCGGCGCAGTAAATCCGGCAACTTCTACTCTGTGTCCCTGCTTACCACGCGCCACGATGCCGGTGATCTCGCCCTCATCAAAAAGACCCTTGCCGCTCACCCCGGGAAAATCCCCGTGCATCTCTCTTTCCGTAACTCTCTCGGGAATACCGCCACCATCGAGCTGGGTAATCATTTCGCCGTCACTCCCTCCCCGGAACTCGAGCGTGCTTTGGCGCGTTATGCGTGAAGATGTTTCTTGAAACAGGTGAGATAATTTGTCACACCTGTCCCGAGAAAATTTTCGAAAATCGCCGCGATGCTAATCCCCATGCGGATTACAAGCACCCAACATGGAGTACGAGGTACGAAGTACGAAGTGGCAAAGCCAAGGAGTGGCGGGTGTGGTAAGCAATCGGGGCGTGTAAGAAAAACGTGCGCGATGAGAGTGTTGTGGCAAGTCGCGTCATGTGTGATGGATACCGGTGCCACGCGAGCACCTCTTCATGGCTTCGCATACCACAGACGTGTCATCCCCACGGGTGCATGGATTCGGTTCACTCGCGTCGTTTTGGCTTTGCCTCCTTCCAACGCTCTTGCGCAACTCCTTTGCGCCTAACTCCTTCACTTCGCACCTCGTACTTGATCGCCCCCGTGTTTTCCTGCCGCAAAGTCATCACCCACCACTAAGCCTTTAATTTATTCGGGACGGTTGTGGATAATTTGTTTCATCGTAAATTTTGCACTGGACATATCATTCAAAGAAAGATAAACTTACTCGCGTATCTGCGGTGATACGAGCACCCCTTACTACGCTAATGAAAGGACTGCAGACCACCAAATTTTCTGATTGTGCGCGATGTGAGAGTTACCGGTTACCCTTACGTTCCTCCGCTTTGCTACATAGGTGTTTTCTGCAAGCAACTGAGGAGAGTGGGGGTGGTCTGTTGTCCCAATCCGTGGCTTGTCCTGCTCCGTAAGTTATTCTCCGTCAAATATCCATGCTGAATATGAGTCAAGAACGATATTTCTATTCCCCTGATGCCGGTACCAACTGGGTCGGTCCTTTTACCCAACATGAGTTGAACGAGTTACGTGCAGCCGGGATTATTCAACCCTCCTTTGCTGTACGTTCCGAGGCAGAAAACGCCGGGCAAATCTCCCCTCCGCCTCGATCGGAAGCGAAGCCCAGTACCCCAACTGCACAGTTTACAGACGTACCTCTGGTCCAGCCGGGACAGCCTTCCACTGTGTCCGTGCCTCCTAGTAACGCTTTTTACGTCATGATTGGGGAGCAGCAAATCGGTCCCATACCCGTTGAGCAGCTTGAGCAGATGGTGACTGCCGGTCAGGTCACTGATGCATCCATGGTGTGGACGGCAGGGTTGCCGCAGTGGCTGCCATACGGACAGGTCAAGCAAACGCTGCCCCCCCCCCGGCAGACACAGGAATCCCTCGCTGGAAAGGGCAAGCGTGTCGCGCAAAAGATGATGGATACGGTGGTAAAAGTCAACTCCATGATATCCACCGCCGCTGACCTCCATAAATTGGAGAATTTCTCGTGGAAAAAATTCTTTGGTGAAGTATTCCGCAAGCATCCCGATGAAGATGTGTATGCGATCTTCCAATGTGGCACGCCTACTTCGACGCCATCCATTGAGCAGGTGGTCAACGAATGGCCCTCTCCTTGGATGTTCTCCCGCTTCCTCTTCTGCGGATTAGCACTCTTTATTGTTTTTGCTTGGTTGATCGAGAAGGGAATGTTCCAATTTGTGCCGTTTTATTGCGTCACCGGTGCTCTCTTTTTCCCTCTAGCTTTGTATATCCTTTTCTTTGAACTCAACATTTGGCGCAATATATCCATGTACAATGCGGTGCGATGTATCACCATCGGCGGGATCGTGGCACTTGTTATGATGGTCCTTGAGGGCGAAAAGCTGGATCGTTGGTATCTGCATGCACCTATTCTGGAGTACATAAAGTTACAGGCGACTCTTCTCATTGGTGCACATCTCGTGAAAATACGCATGAATCGCATTCTGCCCGGAATGCTCTTGGGTTGTGCCGTTGGGGGTGGGTTGGCTGTAATCGAATGCACGGCGTCCTTGTTCCGGAAAGGGGACACCCAAGATATTGTAGTTTACCTGATAGGTACCTGTCTCTACGCATTCCTACAGGTGGTTTGGGCAGTCATCACGGCCGGTGCGTTTTGCAAGGTACAAGCAATGCGTGAACATGAACACGATCGGAGCGAATCCGCATATGCCACTATGCTTGATGTGCGATTCCTGAGCGTTGTTGCGGTGCCATTGATACTTCATTTTCTACTCGATTGTCTGGTTAGGTACAGTAGTGAAAGCCCTTGGTTTGGTCTCACTGCCCTAGCTGCGGTTGTTATCTTCTCGATTCTTTCTTGGTGGATTGTCATGCGTCTCATCCAGCGCGGTATTGACCAAGTGCGAGAGGAAAAGGAACGTGCGATGTCAGCTACACCTCCCGCACCGCAGGAGTCCGGTCCGATGCCGCCGCCCCAAGGAACCGTGTGATATTGCATAGCCCGTAAACACTGTTCTCTCTATGCCTAGGAAGTATTACTATCAAGAGGATGGTGTGATCAAGGGACCTGTCCCCGGTGAGATCGTTTCCCGGTTGCATCACGCAAAGGAGTTGCCCGAAAATGCGCTGATCTGGCGGAGGGGGCTGAAGAGTTGGCGACCTTACCGCTCGGTCTTCGATTTTCGGGCGGTGGT
>CAYRJI010000085.1:0-8195 GCA_964424645.1 uncultured Akkermansia sp.
GGGGAACCTCCCTTCCTTAAATCTAAGGAGACACGGCAATGAAGAAAATAGTCATCGCAAGAGCACTCATGTGCGCCCCGTTGACACTTGCCTACAGTCCGGGTATGCGATGACTCCATTTCCTCTGTACGCACCACCGTTGATACGATCGTGATGGTGGTTATTATCCGGTAAACGAATTGTACTTCGTACTTGATTCCCTCCGCACACCTGTCCCAAGAAAATTTCTACAAGTCGTCATCACACCTGTCCTCATGCGGATTAGCATAGCGGCGTTTTTTGAGAATTTTATTGGGACAGATGTGATGTGATATGGCACAACGCCTGCGTCCGCTCCCAGCGGTAAGATTCGGCGATAGCGTGCGCGGTGTAGGCGAGGGCGCGTCGGACGGCATCGCGGAGGGGGAAGCTGCGGGCAAGGAAAGCGGTAACGGCGGAAGAGAGTGTGCAGCCGGTACCGTGTGTGGATACATCTGCGATGCGTGGGTGGGAGAAGTGGAGGAGTTCGCCGGTGGGGTGCAGACAAAGGATGTCGGTGCAGGTATCGCCGTCGAGGTGCCCGCCCTTGGCAAGCACAGAACAGCCCGTGCGCCGTGTCAGAATGCGGGCTGCCTCACCCATCTGCTCGGCAGAAAGCGGCTTGGGCAAGTCGGTCAGGCGGGTGAGCTCATCCAGATTGGGAGTGATGAGGACAGTGCGGGGGAAAAGCACCTGTTCGTAAGCGACTAAGGTGTCGGCAAGCATGAGGGCATCCCCCGATGTAGCGACCATCACGGGGTCAACCACGAGCGGAATGTCCGGCGGGAGCACCTCCGCAACAGCTCGCAAAATAGCCGGGCTGTAGAGCATACCGCACTTCACGGCAGCCACGGGGAAGGAACGTAAGCAAAGGGCAAGCTGGTCGGCAACGAAGGCGGGTTCCATGGGCACAATACCCGTCACCTGCCCCGGCACCTCACTGACCACGCAGGTCACCACCGTGAGAGGGTAGCAGCCTAGGGCAAGCCCCGTCTTCAAGTCTGCCTGTAAGCCTGCCCCGGCGGAGCAGTCCGACCCGGCAACGGTGAGCATCACGGGAATCATTCTCTCTCAGAATCAAAAATTTCGATCTTCATGCCACTCCTCTCCCAATAAAATTTTCGAGAATCGCCGCCATGCCAATCCCCACGCGGGTTACAAACGCTCTGCGTACTAAGGGGGCTTCAACCTCACGGGTGCTCTGATTTATTCCCCTCGCGTCGTTTCGGCTTTGCCTTCTCTCGCCATGCCCGCGCAACTCCGTTGCGCCGAACTCCTTCACTTCGTACTTCGTACTTCGTACCTCGTACTTGATCTCCCCCGCGTTTTCCTGCCGCAAAGTCATCGCTTACCACAAAGTTCGTATTTTTCTTGGGACGGCTGTGTCTTCATGCCCGGGAGATGGGAAACTTATGCCAGTGCCCGCTCCAGCGCAGCAGCGACCCCGAGCAAGCGCGTCTCTTGAAAATGAGGCGCGAGCAACTGCACCCCAACCGGTAGCCCCGGCTGCGGCACGGGGAGGGAAAGTGCCGGTAGCCCCGCGAGATTTGCCGACACCGTGTAAATGTCCGCGAGGTAGACCTGCAACGGGCTCATATCCTGAGCGTGTAGTTCGGGTGCCGGGGTCGGAGCCACCGGTCCGAGAATGATCTGCACGCCGTTTGCAAAAGCTTGGGAGAAATCGTGTGCCACTAAGGCACGCACCTTTTGGGCGCGCGCATAGTACGCATCGTAGTACCCCCCTGAAAGTACGTAAGTTCCCAGAATGATGCGACGCTTTACCTCCTCCCCGAATCCTTCCGTGCGGCTGCGGGCGTAGATGTCGCCCGGGGCGTCCGATTGGGCGGAAGCGCGGTAGCCGTAGCGCACTCCGTCGTAGCGTGCCAAATTGGAGGATGCCTCCGCGCACGCGATGATGTAGTAGGAAGCCACGGCAGCTTCCGTGTGGGGGAGCGAAATTTCACAGACATCCGCACCCTGCGCCTCCAGAGCAGCCACAGCCGTCTTCAACGCCTGCCGCACCTCCGGGGCGTTGCCGGAGCTCACATACTCGCGCGGGAGTCCGATGCGGAGCCCGCAGATGTCCGCGTGCAGTTCGGCACTGAAGTCCGGCACCGGTTCGTGGGATGAAGTGGAGTCCATGGCATCATACCCGCAGAGTACTTGCATGAGCAGAGCGGCGTCTTCCACACACGTGGTGAGCGTACCGATTTGATCCAACGAGGAAGCGAACGCCACCAAACCATAGCGCGAAATCCGACCGTACGTCGGCTTCAGCCCGACCACCCCACAGTGCGAAGCCGGTTGACGCACGGATCCCCCGGTATCTGACCCGAGCGCGGCGGGTATCAGCCCGGCAGCCACAGCTGCGGCGGAACCGCCGGAGGAACCACCCGGCACTCGCGTGGGATCCACCGGATTACGCGGAGGGTAAAATGCCGAATTTTCCCCGGTAGAGCCCATAGCGAACTCGTCCATATTGGTGCGTCCGAAGGGGATCGCACCCGCCGCTCGCAGTCGGGTCACCGCTGTGGCATCGTAGGGTGCCACAAACTTCTCCAGCATGCGGGAAGCGCAGCGCGTGGGTTCGCCGCTGCAACAGATGTTGTCCTTAACGGCAATGGGGAGTCCACCCAAGGCGGCGTCCGTATCGACCTGCCCGGCAGTCTGCAGGGCGCGCTCGGTGTCCCACGAGAGGAACGCCCCGAGCTCCGGGTTCAATTTTTGCATGCGCTCGGCGTACTCGCGGACCAGCTCGCCGGGGGTAACTTCCCGCGCACGGAGCTTGCGGCGCAAGTCAGTCAGTGTGGTCTTCGGAAACATGGAAGGAGTAACGGTGTGGGACATATCAGTGAGCGGACTCGACCACCTTGGGCACGCGGAATTGCCCGTCCGTCTGCTGTGGAGCATTGGCGAGAGCAGCTTCGTTGCTCAAACTCTCGCCGGGGGTATCCGGTCGCAAGGCATCAAACATCTCCAAGGGGTGGTACATGGGCGGTATTTCCTGCGTGTCCCACTTTTCCAGTTGCGAAACGTAGGCGAGTATTTGCTCCAAATCGCGCGTGTAGCGCACTCTCTCTTCCTCACTGAGCTCGAGTTTCGCCAACTCGGCAATATAAGCCACATCGATGCGAGGCGTTTCCATGGTCTATCCTCTCTAATTCGGCTGATTCAACAGGTACATAATCAGCATATAAAGTCCGATAATGCTGGCTGTCAATACAATGAGCAAAATAACGTTTTCCAATAGGAGTGCCTTCGTGGTCGCAGGTCTCGCGTCACTCACCACCACGCGCTTGCGTGCCCTGCGCCGGGGCTCTTCGGTATCCCTCCGCGCTCCCGCCGTGCCGGTCTGTCTCCGCGCAACCTGCCTCGCGAGCCGCGCTTCTTCCATCTTGCTGCGCGCCTCCGCCATTTGTAGTTCAAATTCTTTTTGTCGGGATATATGTCGTGCGGACATGTCTTGGATAAGCCTGAGGACTAAGAACCGGTGTATTGCACCCAAAGATAAATGAGCCAAGTGAGTAATAGGAGGAAGAAAAGGGGTATGTGGAAGGCGAGTCCCTTCAGTAATTGATCGCGGATGACCCGCCAGCTCAGCCGGGCGTCGTCATCATCGCCGGGCTTGTGACGAAACGTGTCCGTGTGCCTGAATCGCTTCCCCATGGCGTACGCCTCGTCAAAGTCATTTTCTGCGCGGTCCAGCTTCGGCAGTGCCTCGCGTAGTCGGGCTTCAAACCCTTCCGTACTCCAATTGTGCGGCTGCAGAGCAGATAGTATTTGGAGGTGCCGCTTGAAGCACTCGGTTACCGCTTCTATCTCCCGCTGTTCCTTTTCCATGGACTCCAATTCTCCCTCCAATCGCCGCACAGCATTGTGTATCTTCATGCCTACCTCATTGAGATTGGCACTGAACATCGCTTTCTGTGCATTACTCAACTCGAGCTCCTGCTGCCGATTCTCATACTGCACCCTCTGCTGCTCGTAGTACTCAGCCTGCTGCCGCGCCTTCTCTACGCGCATCTTCACCCGCTCCGGCGAATGCATCTCCCCGTCCGCTGTCTGTGGATTCAGCTCCATCTGCCGGTATCCCCCTTCGTCTCGCTTCTCGTTCATGTGCTTTTAGACTCCCTTTACCTTCAACAAAACTTAATTAAATCTCGCCCCCTTGTCAAGCATAATCATCTCTCTCGTCTCAACAAATTTCCGCGCGTTCGTGCTGCGGTCACCTCGTTTTTCGCATGTGTGCGTGACCGGGTTTGCGCCTCAAGCCGGGTTGAGTATACTCAGTGCGGGATCAAGGAAATACCCGTCTTTTCGTATCAATTCGTCATCGAAGTAGATGGAGCCACCGCCGTAGTCGGTGCGCTGGATACAGACGAGGTCCCAGTGCACCTGAGATCGGTTGCCGTTATCGCAATTTTCGTAAGAATTGCCCGGAGTGAAGTGGAAGGACCCGGCAATCTTTTCGTCGAAGAGGATATCGCGCATCGGCTGAAGGATTTCCGGGTTGACTCCCAGCGAAAATTCTCCGATGTACCGCGCCCCTTCATCCGAATCCAGGATGTGGTTGAGGGCTTCGTCTTTCCCGTTGCAGTGTGCCTCCGTTATTTTCCCATCCCGGAACGTGAGGGAAATACCATCGAAGGCAATTCCTTGGTAAATAGTGGGTGCCGTGTAGTGTACCGTGCCGTTCACGGAATGCCGCACCGGCGCGGTATAGACCTCTCCGTCGGGGATATTGAACTCCCCCGCGCATGGGATAGCCGGCATCCCCTGAATGGAAAAGCTCAACTCGGTCCCCGGTCCTTCGATCCGCACGCGGTCCGTCTTCATCATCCGCGCAGCCAGCACATCCATCGCTTGCTTCAGCTTCCCGTAATCCGCCAAACAGCACCGGAAATAAAAATTCTCGAATTGCTCCGTGCTCATACCGGCTCCCTGCGCCATGGACGGCGTAGGCCAGCGCAGCACACACCACTTGGTGTGACTCACGCGTTGCTCGTGCACCGGGTTCATGTGCTTTTGCGCCAATTGCATCGCCGTCGGCGGTACGCACGAATTTTCGTACGTGTTGGCACTGCCGCGTATGGCAATGTAGGCTTGCATCTCCTTCATCTCCTCGAGCTCGTGGGCGGCAACTGAGCTGTACTGTGCGTCGGTGGCTCCGGCAAGCATTTCCGCCGTGATTCGTCCGCTCCGCAGCCGTACGTGCGGAGCACCTCCCGCAGCACGCACGGCTCGGATCAGCTCGATGCCGATCTCATCCGGTGCATCGATGAGGTCCAGCAGCACGTGCTCCCCCGCCTGCACTCGG
The DNA here is from genome assembly GCA_964424645.1 of uncultured Akkermansia sp. GTDB lineage: Bacteria > Verrucomicrobiota > Verrucomicrobiia > Verrucomicrobiales > Akkermansiaceae > Akkermansia. The sequence goes on from CAYRJI010000085.1 coordinate 5,336, forward strand.
CAGGAGTAGTTTACCAGATTTTTAGCCAATTGAATTGTTCTCGGGTCTGTCATAATTGGAGTGTTTGTGTGTCAAAAGTCACCGCGTTTTCCGGAGTTTCGGTGGTGTAGTGAGGTAGTGGAGTGCCTCTCCGAGGTCCTCCCGCGTCACCTCCTCCGAAATGACCGGCTTCCCCAAGTGCTTGAGCAATATGTACCGGATGTCTCCCCGGTGGAACTTCTTATCGGTCATCACCCTCTCCAGTGCCGTCTGCACATCCACTTCTTCGGGCAATTGCAGGGGGAGTTGCCAAGCTGCCAACGTCTGCACCACCTCTTCCTCGTCTCTGGCGGATAGCCCTGTGTATTTGCGCGAGAGGTAAAGTGCGGCACGCATCCCCAAACTCACCACCTCGCCGTGCAGCAGGTCACCGTAGGGCACACTTGCCTCGATCGCGTGCCCGAGCGTGTGTCCGAAGTTCAGGAATGCCCGGACCCCGGTGGTCTCTCTCTCATCCTCCTCCACAATGCGCGCCTTAATCCCTATGTTTTCGGCTATCAAGGCGGGGAATTTCTCGATGTCCGAGAGGGAAAAACCTATGGGCAATTCCGCAGCCAGATGCCGCAGTGTCACGAGCATTTTCGGGTGGCTGATCGCCGCGTGCTTCACCATCTCCGCCATTCCTTCACACATAACCCTCTCCGGCAAACTGAGTAGGGTGATGGGGTCTGCTACGACAAAACGCGGTTGGTGGAACACCCCCACCAAGTTCTTGCCGCTCGGCACATCCACCGCCGTCTTCCCGCCCACAGAGCTGTCCACCTGCGCCATCACACTCGTGGGTATCTGCACATACGGTATGCCCCGAAAATAAACCGCCGCCACGAATCCCGCCAAATCGCCGACCACCCCGCCGCCCAGTGCCACAACAAAACTGCTGCGGTCGTGCCCGGCATGCACCAGCTCCTCCACCAGCTCTTCCACCTGCTGCAAGCTCTTGCTCTTTTCCCCCGCCTGCACCACATGCACACTGACCGTGTAGTCGGCATCCTCCAGACTCCGCTTTACCCGCTCGCCGTACCTCGGGTACACATTTGTGTCCGTGATGAGTGCTGCCTTTCCGCGCAACCGCGCCCGTGTGGAAAAAAAGCCGATAGACTCCAGTGCCCCGTTGCTCACGTGGGCATCATAGGAATGTTCCCCCAAGGCTAAGCTGACTGTTGGCATGCCCCTATTCTACCCATCTCGCCCTCCGTATTCAAGGCTTTATTGCGTCCGCAATCGCTTGTCCCGACCCCTCTCCTACCACACCCGTCTCTCCCCGGCTTTGCCTCCTCCCAACTCTCCTGCGCAACTCCATTGCGCCTATCTCCTTCACTTCGTACTTCGTACTTCGTACCTCGTACTTCCATTCCCCCGTGTCTTCCCGCCGCAAAGCCATCGCCCACCACTAAGCCTTTAATTTATTCGGGACGGTTGTGGGTCACGGGACAGGTTTTGATCGGTTTTTTTCTTGAGGGGGCGGGCATCTTGGGTTAATATGGGACGAACGAATGGAAGCGCAACACACCGGCTCGGCAAACAGGCAAGCGTCCCCGCTTGTGCAGGCGGTCATTTTCATTGGAGCCGATGCGGTGTCGATGATGATAGCGGAAACTGCGGCAAACAACGTGCGTGTGCTCGATGTGCTCAGTCGCCCGATTGAACTGGCGAAAGACGTCTTTTCCGGGGGGATTATACGGCGGGAAACGATGGAACGTTGCGTGTACATCATCAACGGCTATACCGCCCTGCTGGAGGAGTACGGCGGCGGAATTACACCGCGTCTGCTGGCGAGTAATGTGCTGATGGGTATCCGCTTCATGGATGCCGTCTCAAACCGCCTGCTCAATTCCTGCGGCTTAAACATGGAGGTGATGGACGATGGGGAGATGACGCGCCTGCTCTACCTGAACATGAAGGGTTTACTGGCTCAGCGGCACGAGTTGGCAGAGAAATGCGTGCCGGTTTTGCACGTGGGTCCCGGCAACACTCGTTTTCTCGTCTTTGATCATGGGCGTATCACCTACTACGCAGGCTACCGCATGGGTGCCCACCGCACTGGTGTGAGTATCGGGGACCCCGCCTTCAACAGTGCCGAGCACGAAACCTCCCTCATCCGTGAACACATACGCGGGGTCGTCGAGCAACTGCTCCATGACGCTGAGTCAGCCCTGCCCTCTCCTCCCGAAACCATGGTCATTTTCGGTCCGGACTTCCACCGCATTCACTCTCCTTTGTTTGCGGCGGGTGAAGTCAGCACCGATGGTCTCCGGGACTTGGTGCGCGAGATAGCATCGCTTCCTCCGGCAAGGCGCATGGAAAAATTCGGCGAAAACTATGCGGGTGTGGGTGCCCTGCTGCCGTCTGTCATCACTTTCCTCAGTGTGGCGCAGGAATTCCATTGTTCCCACCTGCTCTTCCCCCAAGAAGAGTACAGCGGGGCTTTCCTGCGTAATCTCCTTCCGACCCGCAAGGACAACTTCGCCCTCGAGCAAGAGGTGCTCCACTTCGCCCACTTACTCGCAGACCGCTACAAGGTGGATCGCATCCATGCCCGCCACGTTCGCAAGCTAGCCGTTTCCCTCTTCGACCAACTCCAAGAACTGCACCGCCTGTCGCGTCATGACCGCCTGCTCCTCAAGGTGGCAGCTATCCTGCACGAGGTCGGTACCTTCATCAACCCCAAGGCTCACCACCGCCACAGCCAGTACATTATCCTCAACTCAGAACTCTTCGGTCTGTCTCGCAGCGATGTCGAGTTTATCGGTATGCTCGCCCGTTACCACCGCCACGGTGCCCCCACGACGGATGATTACTTTTACGCCCTGCTCGACCAACC
>CAYRJI010000086.1:0-8128 GCA_964424645.1 uncultured Akkermansia sp.
GCCCCCGCGAAATCATCCCGGTGGAGGTCATCCCCGTGCTGCCCACGGGTAAGCTCGACCTGCGCGGCTGCAATATCCTCGCCCGCGAAGCCTTGGGGCAGACCAACTAGCCCGTTCCACGGAAGCGCGTCTTCCCGCATCAAGGTCATCGCTCACCACTAAGTCTTTAGCTTTATCGGGGCAGGTTTGTCGGTGTTCATCAAACGGCTTGCATGATTGGGGATAACATGCTATGCTATCTGCAATGCGGGGAACGCGAGTGTTGATAGTGCCGGTGATGTGTGTTTTGTTCATGAGTTCATGCTCATGGATGAAGCGGGTGCGCACCTCTGTGCTGAGACACCTCCCGACGCACACTAAAATTCAACCTGCACCGGAGCAACAAAAGGCGGCTATGGAGTTGCTGCGGCAGATGAATGCGGAAACACCCGGAAATGTGTCTTCGAGGAAACAGCGGGGGGAAGGTCAGAGATTGCAACCGTCTGCGGGGCAGGGGGAGAGACCGCCGCAGGGACAGGGGACGGGCGAATCTCCCCGAGAAGAGGAGCAGCCGGGTGTGACTTTACCGGACGTAGATTTGCGGGAATCGCCGGGGCAAACGACTTACCTGCCCGACACGGAGGTCGGGGAGGACGGCGGAGACGAGCGGGACTCAACACCGCGTGCCGTTGATCCGGCGATGCAGCACGGACTGCGTTCCCCCTCTTTGCCGAAGTTGCTGCCGATGGACATGGATGGGAAACTGAACCCCGGGATATGATGACGGAGACACCGCCGCGAGGTTTCGTATCGCAGCCTTTTTCCTACCACCAAGAGCTGCAGCTGCGCATCGACGCGCTGAACAACGAGGGAGACGGAGTCGGGCGCGTGGACGGTTGGGTGGTTTTTGTTCCCTTTGCCTTGCCCGGGGAGTTGGTGCGTGCGCGGGTGTACCGCAACGAAAGGAACTGCTCACGGGCGGATTTAGTGGAGGTGCGGGAGTGCTCCCCCCACCGCGTCAAGCCGCTTTGCCCGGCATTCGGCACATGCGGCGGCTGCCGGTACCAACACCTCAGCTACGACCGGCAACTGGAGTGGAAGCGTCGTCAGGTGGCAGACCTCCTGCGTTTGCAGGCCGGTATACGAATTGAGGTAAAGCCGCCCATCGCGACCGACCGGCGATACGCCTATCGCTCCAAAATTACCCCCCATTTTCACCGACCGAAGGGGGCGCAGGTAGGTGCCATCGGTTTTCTGCGCGTGGGTAGCCGCAGTGAGGTGTGCGACATCTCGCAGTGTCCGATTGCGATGGAACCTATCAACGAGGCACTTCCCCGGCTGCGACAGCAGGTGCATCAGGCAGCCGCGAAGTACAAGCGTGGGGCGACCCTGCTGATGCGCGTGAGCGAGGGCGGCGTGGTGCTGTCCAATCCGCAGGCTGTCTGCACGGAACGTGTCGGGAATCTGACCCTGAGCTTCCTAGCCGGTGACTTTTTTCAGAATAACCCCTACATTCTTCCCGCGTTCACGGACTACGTGGCACGCCGAGCGCGGGGCAGGGGAGCGCGGTTCTTGGTGGATGCCTACTGCGGCAGTGGGTTGTTCGCCCTGTCGCTCGCCAAGGACTTCGAGGAGGTGACCGGTGTGGAGGTGAGCGCGAGCAGCGCGGACTGGGCGCGCGCCAATGCCTCCACCAACGGCATCTCCCACGTGCGGTTCCTAGCGGCTGAAGCGGATACCGTGTTCGCGCAAATCACCTACCCGCCGCGGGAATCCGCTGTGGTAATTGACCCGCCCCGCAAGGGGTGCGACAAGCTCTTTTTGGACCAGCTGTTTCGCTACGGACCGCAGCGGGTAGTTTACGTATCGTGTAACCCGGCAACGCAGGTGCGCGACCTCGTTTCTTTCCGTCAAGCGGGTTATGAGGCAACCGAGGTGCAACCCTTCGACCTCTTCCCCCAGACTAAGCACCTCGAGTGCGTAACCACATTAGACCGTACCGCATGAATCGGAGTGAAAGACGTCTCTCGCGGAGTGCAGAGGATTATCTGGAGTGCATCGGTCACATCTGCCGGGAAAAAGGTGAGGCTCGAGTGCAGGATATCGCTCAGAGACTCCATGTGCGAAAACCGAGTGTTACCGCTGCGGTGCGCCGCTTGGCGCAGCTCGGCTATGTATCCTACCAACAGTACTCCCCCATCGAGTTGACGGAACGTGGCAGGGAGTACGCCGAGCGCGTGATTCATGCGCACACAATTCTGCGCACTTTTATGCACGAAGTGGTCGGTCTGAGTGTCGAGCGCGCCAATGAGACGGCGTGCCTCATCGAGCACATCCTCACCAACGAGGAAATCAGTCAATTGAGTAAACATCTGCCCCGACCGGAGAATCCTTAAACCCTTCACCCATGGCAAATGAGCAACGTGACGGCATGAAAATTACTACGGCTCTCATCCTATCTTCCGTCCTCTTTTTCTTGGTCAATAATATGGTTCAGGTGCCGAGTTTCTTCGGGATTACCCCACCTGACGCTGACTTCTCGGAGCCGATACTGACGGCACGGGGGGCGTATTCTTGGTACACTTGTTTCGGTGAGTGGCAGCTCTGGCGTCTCATCTCCTACCAATTTTTGCATGCCGGGGTGTGGCACCTCGTCTTCAACATGTGGGCTCTCTTCTTCTTCGGGTACGCTGTGGAAGCCTCCATGGGAGCGCGACGCTTCCTCTTTTATTACCTCGCGTGCGGAGTCTCCGGTGCTCTGTTCAGCTCCTTGCTCTACGGGTGCGGTATCCTTGATGGTCCCCATTTCGAGGTACTTGCGGGAAGTGCCGCTGACGCTGCCGCTTGGTTCCATTACCTAGGTCTCGCCCCGGAGCAATCTTGGCAGCTCGTCCCCATGGTAGGTGCCAGTGCCGCTATTTACGGAGTTCTCGTCGCGGCGGCTTTCCTGTACCCGCATAGTACCGTGCGGTTGGTGTTTCCCCCGGTAGAGATGTCGGTGCGTACGTTCGCGCTGCTCATCATGGGGATTGCCGTGTACGTAGTCCTCGTCAACGGACACAACGCCGGTGGGGAAGCCGGGCACCTCGGCGGTATCCTCTTCGGTGCCCTCTTCATGTTGCTGTGGCGTCGCCGCGCTTTTTCCGAATGACAATGAGAGCTTTGTTTGACATGGATGGCACCCTCTTTGCCGGGGACTCGCTGTTGCTCTTTGCTCGCCGTGTGCTGCGCCGCCACGGCTGGCGTCGCTTGTATTTGCTGGCGGTGTTGCCGGGCTTCTGCCTGCACGCACTGGGGCTACTGAGTACGCAGACGACGAAGCGGCTCTTCCTCAGCTGCGTTTGGGGTATGCGCCGCGAGCAGCTCGAAGCAGAGTGCTCAGCCTTCGTGGAGCAGGAGCTGCTGCCTGCTCTTTATCCGCCTCTGCGTGAGCGTATTGCCGAGCTTCAAGCTGCGGGCGCGGAGCTCGTCCTTTGCTCCGCTTCCCCGCAGTGGTGGACGGAGCTGTTGGGTGCCAAGCTGGGCTTCTCCCGCACAATTTCCACACCCGTGCTGCTGCGCGCCGACCGTGTCCCTTTCATGCCGAGCATCCCCCCGCCCGGCAACAACAAGGGCCAGGCAAAAGTCCTCCGCCTCGCCCAAATCGGCATCACCCACGCCGACATCGGTTTCTCTGACAGCTCAGCGGATTTGCCCATGTTGACTCTGTGCAAACACGCTGTGTTGGTTAATCCCCCGCGCAAATTACAGCGTGCCCTGCCTGAAGCAGAAATCATTCGCACCCCCCGTTGCCCCGAGCAGAGCATCTTCTTCCTCCTGCGTTGCCTATTCGGTTTCTAGCCCCGCACGCTCGCTGCTCTTGAGTCGGAAGCGAGAACTCCCGGGGTGCACCGGAATGAGTATGGCGAGCTTGAGTTTTTCTCGCTACGAGACGACGATGTTCACGAGGCGCGCCGGAACCACGATGACCTTGCGGATGGTTTTGCCCTGCGTAAACTCCTGCACTCGGGCGGAGCCGAGCGCGGCTGCTTCCATTTCTTCCCGTGACGCGGTCGCGGACATCTGCACCTTGTCACGCAGTTTCCCGTTCACTTGGACGGGAATTTCCTTGGTGAGGTCCACGAGGAACGCCGGGTCGTAACTCGGCCAAGGCTGCAGCGCGAGCTGCTCTGTCGGCAACTCCGGGAAGACGCGGCACAGTCGGCTGTACAACTCCTCGGTAATGTGCGGCGCGAAGGGGTTCAGCACATGGAGCAGCCCTACGTAATCCGATAGGCTCAGTTTATCCGCGCCCGTCATCGCGTTCGTGCATTCCATCATCTTGGAGATGGCCGTGTTGAAACTCATCGTCCGGATGTCCTCGGTGACTTTTTTGATCGTCCGATGCAGCTCGCGCCGTGCCGGGCTTGCCCCCAAATCCTGCGCCACAATTTTGCCGGAGAACACCCATTCTCCCTCCTGATTTTCGACCATGGCGAGCCGCCAGACTCGTGCGAGGAAGCGGGATATGCCCTCCACTCCCTTGGTTGCCCACGGCTTCACTTCCTTGAGCGGTCCCATGAACATCTCGTAGAGTCGTATGGAGTCCGCCCCGTACCGACGTATGATGTCATCCGGGTTCACGACGTTGCCCCGACTTTTGCTCATCTTCTGCCCATCCTCCCCCAAGATAAGTCCTTGGTTGACGAGTTTGTTGAAGGGCTCTCCGGTGGAGACTAAGCCGTAATCGTACAGCACCTTATGCCAGAAGCGCGCGTAGAGCAGATGCAACACGGCGTGCTCGGTTCCCCCCACGTACAAATCCACTCCACCCGGGTTCCCCGTGGACCCCATCCAGTATTTTTCGGCGGCGGGGGACACAAATTCGCGGTCATTGTGTGGGTCGAGGTAGCGCAGATAATACCAGCAGGAGCCCGCCCACTGGGGCATGGTGTTCGTTTCGCGCGTGTAGCGTTCCGAATAGTGTATCCACTGCTCTGCCTTGATGAGGGGACCGCGTGGGTCTCCGCTCGGCTTAAAGTCGTCCATCTGCGGCTGCAGGAGGGGAAGCTCGTCCTCCGGCAAGGGGTAGTGCAGCCCGGTCTCTTTGTCCCAGAGTATCGGGAAAGGTTCTCCCCAGTATCTCTGGCGGCTGAAGAGCCAATCGCGTAGCTTGTAGTTGACCTTTTCCCGCCCACAGCCCATCTCCTCGAGCTTTTTCGTCATAGCGGCTTTAGCCTGTGGCACGGATAGCCCATTGAGATATTCGGAATTGACCATGGTGCCGTTGTAGCCGCAAAAATCCTGCCACGGAGTGTCGGGATCATCCGGCTGCACGACCTGAATGATGGGCAACCCGAACTTTGTCGCGAACTCGTAGTCGCGTTCATCGTGCGCGGGCACAGCCATAATCGCCCCCGTCCCGTACCCCGTCAGTACGTAGTCGGCTATCCAAATGGGTATCTGTTTCCCGTTGACGGGATTGACGGCGAATGCCCCGGTGAACACGCCGGTCTTTTCCTTGGAGAGATCCGTGCGCTCCAAGTCACTCTTCTGCGAACACACCTTTTGATAGGCACGCACGGCTTCTCTCTGCTCGGATGTCGTAATCTTCTCCACCAAGTCGTGCTCCGGAGAAAGCACCATGTATGTGGCACCGAAGAGGGTATCCGGTCGAGTGGTGTAGACGGTGATCCTGTGCTCCCCGCAGGTAAAGACGACCTCTGCCCCCGTAGATTTACCTATCCAGTTACGCTGCAACAACTTGATGCTTTCCGGCCAGTCCAGCGGTTCGAGCTCGTCGATGAGCCGCTCCGCGTAGGCGGTGATGCGCAGCATCCACTGTCGCAGTTTGCGGTGCTCGATCGTGAACCCCTTGCTGCGCCATTCTTCCGCTTCCTCATTGGCGAGCACAGTCCCCATATCCGGTGACCAATTCACCATCCCTTCCGCCACGTAGGCCAAGCGCACCGAATCGATCTGCTCGCGACTCCAACCCTTCGCTTCCAGCTCCGCGACGGGACGTGCCTTCTTGAGCTCCGTATTGTAGTAGGAGTTGTAGAGCCGCAGGAATATCCACTGAGTCCAGCGCACGTACTTGGGGTCTGTCGTGGCTATCTCGCGGTCCCAATCGTAGGAAAAGCCGAGCATCTTGAGCTGCCGTCGGAATGTGTCGATGTTGGCAGCCGTCGTCACTGAGGGATGTTGCCCGGTCTTGATGGCGTATTGTTCGGCGGGCAAACCGAAGGAATCCCATCCCATGGGGTGCAGCACATTGAACCCATTGCGGCGGAGGTAGCGGCTCACAATGTCGGTGGCGGTGTAGCCCTCGGGGTGCCCCACGTGCAACCCCGCTCCGCTCGGGTAGGGGAACATATCGAGAATGTACCGCTTGGGTTTCCCCGCATCAAACCCCTCCTCCCCGGGATTCCCTACCCGGAAAGTTTTCTCTTCCTCCCATACTTTTTGCCATTTCGGCTCAAATTCATCAAACGGATACGGATTCTTACGGTCTGCCATACGCGTGAGTGTATTCCACTCTCTCCCGAAAATCAAGCCTTTTCACCCGCAGGTGTCCCAAGAAAATCGGCTGCCTGCCGCTCCCTTTCGCGCACTACACCCGCCATAACCCTGCAAGACGAAACGCAGGGCACCCCGGAGGAGGACCCTGCGCTTCGTGGATAATACGGTAGTTTAATGAGAGGCTACACCCTTGGCATCGATGGCTTTTTTAGCCAGCTCGAACACATTTTTGAATGCCTCCGGGTTGGCGATAGCGAGCTCAGAGAGAGACTTGCGGTCCAACTCGATACCGGCAGCTTTCAAACCCTCGATAAAGCGGGAGTAGGTAAGCCCCAACGGGCGCACGGCGGCAGAGATACGCGCAGTCCAGAGACGGCGGAATTGACCCCTTCTCTTTTTGCGGTCGCGGTACTCATACTGCCATGCCTTGTAGACCGCATCCTTAGCGTAGCGAAAAAGCTTACTGCGGAAACCGCGAAAGCCTTTAGCGCGCTGAAGGATGCGCTTGCGGCGGGCTCGGGAAGCGGGCCCATTTGTAGCACGTGCCATAAATTACAGATTCTATGTAGTGTAACGAGCTGTTCCACCTCACCTCCTTGCAGTCTCGCTCGTCGCTCCTTCACGGGGGAAGGAAGGCTGCACGAAAGCCACCCGATTTGCGGATGGAAGCATCGACCGTAGAGCAATCCCACGGTGTCAGGCAAAGGGCATGTTCTGCTTGATGACCCACACCTGCGTGTCGTCCACCAACGCCGGTTTGCCTAAGGCGCGCTTTCTCTTGCTCGACTTTTTCTGCAAAATATGACGCTTGCCCTGCTTGCGGCGCAGAACCTTGCCCGTACCGGTCACCTTGAAACGCTTGGCTACAGCCTTACGTGTCTTGTTGATACCACCTTTGCGGGTCATGGCGAGCGAATTATAGACCTGTTTTCCCATTTGGCAAGAAAAAACTCGCATCCGTCCCCAGAAATTCACACCTGTCCCAAGAAAATTTTCGAGAATCGCCGCAATGCCAATCCCCATACGGGTTACAGACGTTCTGCGTACCAAGGGGGGTTCAACATTACGGGTGCATGGACTTGATTCCCACGCATTGTTCCGGCTTTGCCTTCTCCCGCCATGCCTACGCAACTCCGTTGCTCCTAACTCCTTCACTTCGTACTTCGTACCTCGTACTTCTATCCCCTCCGTGTTTTCCTGCCGCACAGTCATCGCCCACCACGAAGCTCATATTTTTCTTGGGACGGCTGAGTCGTGCCGTAGGTGCATGAGGGTTCCCCGACCGTCATTTTCGGATGCGGCGAGGGGAGGGGTCACGGGGGACTCCCGCAACTCCTCCCCCACCATTCGTTTATCGGATAATAACCATCACGATCATATTAACGGTGGCGTGTACCGGGGGAAATACGTTCGATGCAGACTCGGACCGTAGGCAGGTGCCAACATGTTGCACATGTGTGCTCTTGCAATGACTATTTTCTTCATTGCCGTGTCTCCTTAGGTTTAGGGAAGGAAGGTTCCCCGCCTACGCTCCAAATCTGTCCGATGCCCTATCAAGGATTTACTCGTACCAATTCCCAAAGTCAGGGCGAGAGGTACCCCCCCTGACTCGGCGTTGGTGCCACCTTGACACCCTCGGGTGCTACCC
>CAYRJI010000087.1:0-7989 GCA_964424645.1 uncultured Akkermansia sp.
CCCGCCTTCCTCGCTGAACAGAATGTACACGTTGTGCTCTGACGCAGACTCCGCACGGTCGATGACGCGCTTCCATCCGCCTTTATGACTGTCATCTGCCGTACCCCGTCCGAGATTCCCCACGACCAAATCGTCCCCCAGCGTCAAATGCCCCTCCCACGATACGTGGAACGTGCCGGAAACTGTGCCGCCACCCAGCAGGGTGAGGTGATTATAGAGACCGGTGTTACCGGTCAAATCAAATTTTCCCTTAATTTCCGTAGCTCCATTGAAGAGGATACCGCTATCCGGTGTGTAGCTCCCATCCACGGACGCACCACTCCCCACCGTCACATTGCCCTCTACCACCGTGGTACCCGAGCCCGCAAACACGAGCAACCCCTCCTGTACCGTCACATCGCCCCAGAGATGAGTGGAGTTATAGGAATCATCCGATGCATTGGAGGTAAGAGTTTGCGTCGCGTTACCCTTTTTCACCAAATTTACGGCATCATCCTTACTACTGCCGAGCCAAAGACCGGCAGCACTTGCATCCGTCGTCGTGTTGAGGGTGAGCGTTGTTGTACCTTGGCTGGACTTGAATTGCCCGGCGCGTCCCCCACTAATGCTTCCCCTCACGAGACCGCCGATTTCCAGATCATCCCCCAAGATGATTTGCCCGCCCCAAGTGGACAACTCCATTTGACCGGTCATTTTGCCGCCGCCGGTAATAGACAACCAACGGTTATTACTTTCACCTGCTGTCGCCACAATCACCTTGCCCGCTCCGTGAAGACTCTTGAGTTCAAACTCCGCGCCGTCAAACTGCACCGTACCTCCGGCGATCATCAGGTCGGTATTCCGGAAAATCTCGTACTCTTTCCGGAAGTAGATGATGCCGTTTTCCTTGACGGATATGCCCAGACCCACGCCCTCCCCCAAACTTTGACCCTCAGCCAACGGTGTAAACTCCTCGGTATCTTTGTAATCGTGGGCATCCATATCGAAGATGAGGAACACGGGCTGCTCCATCGCCGTGTCTGAACAGGCGAAGTTGAGTTTCCCACTCAGTGTCCCCACGTGCATATCCTTGCCCAGCGTCACTGTGGCGGCATCGGAGTTTCCCCCGACCAGACTACCGTGCACGGTGGTTGCCACATCGAAAGTTGTGTTGGTACCGTCCGCAAGCGTGAGGTCACCGATCACGGTGAGGGTATGCTCCGCGTTCCCCGCGTCAGAAAAAGTGTAGCCGGTCCTTGTCACCTGCATACTCGCGGTCGAGATGGCGGAGCCGAGCTGCACATTCGTGGAGCCGCTGTCTCCGAAGATAGCGGGCTCTCCCGCCGTGAAATTCCCATGTTCACCGAAGGGACCATCCGTACTCCACGTGGCAGGATCGTTGCCGCTGCCTTGATTCCACGTGTCAGTCGCAGCCGTACTGGTGAAGGTTACTTTGCCTTGCTCAGTGAGCGTGGCATCAAAGAGACTTGCCTGCTCTCCCAAATCGAACTCGATGTAACTCTGCCAACTACCGTTAAAGGTGCTCCACAGATCGGCAAAACCTTCCGCGTTGAACAGCTGGAACTCCTCCCCCGTGACACCCGTGAGCGAAATCGTCAATTTGCCGGTGATGGAATCGAAGTCGAGTTCACCGCTGCTGCCGATACTTATCTGCAGCTTCCCGCCGCTCGCTGACGCGTCCACCGTTCCGACCGTGAGTCCATCGCCGCCGATAGCCCACTCCGCGCCGGTCTGCAAGGTGAGTGTCCCGATAGTCCCGCTCACTGTGCCGTTGGTGGTCAACTTACCCCCGAGCGTCAGGTTGGCGGAGTTGGAGAAGCTGAGTGCGCAATCCAACTGCCCCCCATTTTGCAATGTCAGCGTTCCACCTGTTATGGAAAGGGTCAAATTTTTGGTCGTCCCGTAGGTTGCGTTGCTGTTTTCCCCAACTGTCGTCACAATAGACCCGAAAGTTCCACCATCTTTCAATTCCAGCGTACCGACTTGATTCTCGTATCCCATTAGGTGCAGGGTCTTTCCCTCTGCCTGCGCTGCCCCGCCGAAGGAGAGTGTCGCGCCGCCGCACACGACAATCTGTGAATCTTCCAGCAATTCTAGGTACCCCGAAGTCGAGACACTCTTCTCGAGTGCCAGAGGTGTCCCGTTAAAAATATTGTTCCAATAGCTCCCCGTACCGGCACCGAGGTGGAAGTTGGCTGTGAGGTTCGATAACTCAGCCTTGTTGACCCAGAATTGTGCTCCCCCGTACACGTAGATGTCCTTGATCTCCGTGTTGACTTCGCCTATGTTGAGCCTTCCGTTGGCATTCATGTACACCGCGCTGAACGCCCCTTTCAAATTCAACCCCGTCCAAGTTGTCGCCTCGCCGGTGAAGTAAACCTTCGGAGCTGTCGATGATGACGCCGTGAAATCGTAGAAACCATCTATGACGAATTGAAGTCCCGGACCGAAGGTGTACTTGGTATCCCCCGTCGCCTCGTAACTGGCGAAATTCGAAGTCTCAGCATTCGTTGTAATAGATACATCCGTGCCCCATGTGACATCTGCTGCCGGATCGACGGCAGCGTGTGCCTGTGCGCCGACGAGGTACGAGAGAACCGCGACCCCGGAGGCGGTACACAGTGTACTCGGCAGGGCAGCGGGCAGGGCGAGTGTAGCAAGGCACGCCAAAAGTGCCTTGCGGAGTCTGTAGGGCAAGTGGAGTTTCATGGTTGATGCATGGTACGTTAAGTGTCAGACACGGAAAGGCTCCAAACCCTTCAGTCGAACCTTTCCGTAATTCCCTTCACTCGTCAGTATACCTCTTTTCTAATGCGATGAGCAAGGAAAAAATGGGGCTCCCCTTGAAAAAAAATGCCTTGCGCCGTGGGCAATGAATCAAAATTCGCCTCCTCATCGGGTGAAAAAAATGTTACCCGACCGCGTAAATCATTGATACTCTACAAAGAATCACCCTATCAATGGACATCGCATTAGAAATCCGATGCACACAAGTCCCGCCTCGTTCCTTGCCTACTGCCGACCATTTCGGGACGTGCGTGCAGGTTGGGAGAAAGGTTCAGCGACGGTGGCGGCTCTGTTCGCGCAGGGAAGCCTGCATACGGGCGCAATGTTTATGGCGAATGCGCTGGGCAAGAACCTGCATACTCCGCTGAGAAGAACCCCAGCTCAACACCTGAATCTCCACAATCCGAATGCCCCACTTGCGCATCGATTCTTGGGTGGGGTGATAGATATCAATGGTCCCGGTGCCTACCAAGGCACTACCGTAATCATCCACCACATAGACGTATGGCAAACCCTTGATCATAAAGCGAGTCCCCAAGGGATAAACCGACCAATCTGCCGCAGCACTGCGTTCGCGATCAGTGTACCTGAGAGTGGTCCCTATGGCATTGCGGGCACCAAAGCCCAAGTGATCCCGTTCAGAATGAGTATATGCCGTGGTACGCACGACGCGATTCATTTGAGAGGGATGATAAAAAGGCAAGCCGTACGCATCCCGTCCGAGTTTGGGTAGTTTCGGATCCGGTTTTGCGGTAGGCGAGGGAGCGGCAGGCAGGACCAAGTCGCGACTTACTGCCCGACTTGCAGCTCTGCCACCTGATGGTCCGACCAAAGCCGCTTGTCCGACTCCCGCAAATAGCAGAAAACCAAACAACACAGCCCATCTCGTCTGTGCGTTAAACATGAGCATCTCGTGGTTGTATCCCGCAAACACGCGTGCTTCCGCACACATGCCGCCGGAGCATCCTAGCACAATTATCCCGCACATGCAAGACCCATTTTCCATATCCATTCCAAAAACCCACACCTGTCCCAATAAAATTTTCGAAAAACGCTGCGATGCTAATCCTCATGCGGGTTACAGACGCTCTGCGTACCAAGGGGGCTTCGTCCTCACGGGTGCTTTGATTTATTCCCCACGCATCGTTCTGGCTTTGCTTCTTCCACCTCCCTCTGCGCAACTCCGTTGCGCCTATCTCCTTCACTTCGTACTTCGTACTTCGTACCTCGTACTTGATCTCCCCCGTGTCTTCCTGCCGCAAAGTTACCGCCCACCACAAAGCTCTTATTTTTTTGGGGGGGACGGCTGTGGATTGCTTTGTCTAAAAAACTTGACAAGGCGAGCAGACTCTGCTATACATCGGGTCGGCGTGCGTGTGAAACGCAAAGTTCGCAGAGTCTCGTGGTGTAAGGGCAGCACAAGGGATTTTGGTTCCCTTAGTCTAGGTTCGAATCCTAGCGAGACTAATAAAAATAGGGGGAATTAAGCGGAGGCAAGCTCCGTAACTCATTGATAAAGCAATTTTTTTCTCGACAAGCCGAAGGGGATAGAGTTGAATGGGGGGTGTAAAAAGGGGCGTACGCTGGGGACGTATTTTTACGTAATAACCTAACATCGCAGACTGTGGCTTGGATTGAACAGAAAAAACGGTACGCGTGCTGGGTGGCATGCTGGAAACGAAATGGGCGTAAAATGTGGCGATCCACCGGGATCAAAGTCCTCCCTAGGACCGCCGGAAGACAGGCAAAGAACCCCGCAGAGCAGACAGCTAAAGCGATGGAACTCGCCGCCACGGGGAGGAGAAAACGCGCGCCGGGAGCGGTGCTTGCCCCCACACCTGTCCCAAGAAAATTTTCGAGAAACGCCGCCATGCCAATCCCCATGCGGGTCGCACTCGCTCTGCGTACCAAGGGGGCTTCGTCCTCACGGGTGCTTTGATTTATTCCCCACGCGCCTTTTCTGCTTCGCTTCCTCTCAGCGCATCCGCGCAACTCCGTTGCGCCTATCTCCTTCACTTCGTACTTCGTACCTCGTACTTGATCACCCCCGTGTTTTCCTGCACCAAAGTCCTCGTCCACCACGAAGCCTTTAATTTATTTGGGACAGGTGTGGCTTGCCCCTGATACCTGAGCTGAAAGGGCTGCTTTTGCGGCGGCTTACGGAGATAGAGAACGGAGAAGAGTATGTGTTCCCGGTGATGGCTCATACTATCTTGGAAGTTCTCGCACGGGGGTGTCATCGCAGTTTACTGCCCCTTTGCGTGCCCATGGGATGATACGTGGTGCGGCGGCGATCCTAAAATCGTTCCATAGCATTCGGCACCCGGTGGTAGCCTACCTGCGCAGAGGCATGACCCGGAGGAGGTGGAACACGCCTACTTCACCGGTTCCCTCGCCGCGCGTGAGCGGGTAGTTGCTGAGCTCGCATCCGTTATCACCGCCCCAGCAAAAGCGGAACCCGCCCCTCCTCCGTGAGACGGCGGGTCAACCTTTTTTTTGTCGAATTTCGCATCACACTACCCGCACATTCTCAACATCTTGCACAGACACCCTGCTGAATTTCTCCCAAATTCCTCAAGAAATTCGCGCAAAATTGAAATAATTACCGCTTCCCCCCGCAAATCTTGCAATTCGACCCGCTCGGATTGGACTCCATGTGCCCATCGCCCATGCCGTAATATTTGCACCCCGAACGGTGCACCTTCCCCGTGCTACTCACCCAATATTGCTCCGTGCCATCGGGGACACTCAGCTTCCCACGCCCCCGCCCCGAATGCCGGAAATCCCACGGAGCTTGCGGAGCCGCCCCCGCCCACAGCCCGCGCCGCGCCGCACGCGCAGCCGCTTCCGCCCGCCGAAATTCCTCCGCAGCGGGCGCAAAATAAACATAATGCCAAGCGTACCCGACCTTAACCATCTCAAGGTTGACATATACCCCGCCCACGTATACCCGCCCGAGTATCCGGTGGTACTTATCCCGCCCGTCATACTCCACCCGCACCCGCTTCCCACGCACAAGCTCCGAGAGCTTCGCCCGCGCCTCCGACCCATACTCCTGCGCGCCCTCCGGCGCATCGATGCCCCAAATCCGCACCTTCTCCCGCTCCCCGCGCACTGCGTCATACACCGTGACCGTGTCCCCATCCGACACCGCGACACATTCGCCCTCCAGCGTCGCCCCATTTGCGCCCGCGCCGAAGAGGAGAAATAACAAAAAGCATCCCCAAACACGCGCTATCGCCCCCGCCGCGTCAAACTTCCTCATAACATATAATCTTCTCCTCCTCATCATCCGGCGGCTCCGGGTGCTCGAGCGCGGCGTAGAAAGCTTCCGGCGTCACCATCTTCACTCGGCACCTCTGCGCATTCGCGATTTTTACTACACCGAGACCGCCGCGAAAGCTCGTGGCGGTCTCATGCCCCAAACTACAATTCGTTCTACCGTTTTACTTGGACGGGGAACTCATAGCTTCTTCCACAGCGACAGCCACAGAGACGGTAGCTCCGACCATGGGGTTGTTGCCCATACCGATCAGCCCCATCATTTCCACGTGAGCGGGCACGGAGGATGATCCGGCAAACTGGGCATCACTGTGCATGCGTCCCAAGGTATCGGTGAAGCCGTAGGAAGCGGGACCGGCAGCCATGTTATCCGGGTGCAGTGTACGCCCTGTACCGCCACCGGACGCCACAGAGAAGTATTTCTTACCCGCGAGCACACATTCTTTCTTGTATGTGCCTGCCACGGGGTGCTGGAAGCGGGTAGGATTCGTGGAGTTGCCCGTGATCGACACATCCACGCCCTCCAACCACATGATCGCCACGCCCTCGCGCACATCATCCGCTCCGTAGCAATTCACCTTCGCGCGCTCCCCGGAGGAAAACGACGTCTTTTTCACCACTTCCACCTTGCCGGTGACGTAGTCGAACTTGGTTTGGCAGTAGGTGAACCCGTTGACGCGCGAAATAATGTATGCCGCGTCCTTACCCAACCCGTTCAGGATAACACGCAGGGGCTTTTTACGCACTTTGTTTGCTGATTTGGCAATGCCGATGGCACCTTCAGCTGCGGCAAAGGACTCATGCCCTGCCAAAAAACAGAAACAATCTGTCTCCTCGCGCAGCAGCATAGCGGCGAGGTTTCCGTGACCGAGCCCCACCTTGCGGTCATCCGCCACCGACCCGGGAATGCAGAAACTCTGCAACCCCTCACCGATTGCTTCAGCGGCATCGGCAGCTTTGGTGCAGCCCTTCTTAATCGCGATGGCCGCCCCCACCGTGTATGCCCATCCGGCATTTTCAAAGGCGATATTCTGGATACCGCGCACAATAGCTCGCACATCTATCCCCTTTTCCAAACAAACCTTCTCCGCGTCCTCGCAGGATGTCATCCCGTACTTTTGCAGAACGGGGAGTATTTGGTTGATGCGTCGATCGTAGGATTCAAATAGTGGCATATTTCAAAATGGGTTAAGGTTTCTTACTCGTGGCGGGGGTCAATGTACTTTGCCGCCCCCTCAAATTGTCCGTAGGTCCCGGTGTACTTCTTGTACGCTTCGTTGGCATCCACGCCCTTCTTAATCTCTTCCATCATGGGTCCGACTTTCACGTACTGGTAGCCGCAGATTTCATCATCGGCATTCAGCGCAAGCTTGGTGATGTAGCCTTCCGCGAGCTCGAGGTAGCGTGCCCCCTTCGCCAGAGTGCCGTACAGCGTACCCGTCTGCGAGCGCAATCCCTTGCCCAAGTCCTCCAGTCCCGCACCGATGGGTAAGCCCCCCTCAGAATACGCGCTCTGCGTGCGTCCGTACACGATCTGCAGGAAAAGCTCTCGCATAGCGGTATTGATGGCATCACACACCAAATCCGTGTTGAGTGCTTCCAGCACCGTCTTGCCGGGGAGTATCTCGGATGCCATAGCAGCGGAATGCGTCATCCCGGAGCACCCGATGGTCTCCACCAGTGCCTCTTGGATAATGCCATTTTTCACATTCAGGGTGAGCTTACATGCCCCCTGTTGCGGCGCGCACCAACCCACGCCGTGAGTCAGTCCGGATATATCTTCTATCTTCTTGGATGCGGTCCACGCCCCTTCCTGCGGGATGGGCGCAGGGCCGTGGTCACAGCCCTTCTTCACGCAACACATGTGTTCTACTTCAGTCGTATATTGCATAGTCGTGCCTTTCGTGGTATCGATAAAGC
>CAYRJI010000088.1:0-7841 GCA_964424645.1 uncultured Akkermansia sp.
AGAAAGGGACGCAGGTGCTGCAACCGGTGTTCAACGTGCAGGTGAGGCACGCCGAAGCGGACGGCTACGACGAGACAGGCAGTGACGCCGGATTACACGTGGACGACATCAAGGCGACCGTGGTGACCTTTGGCTTAGGAGCTCGCCTGCAGACGGCGATTTCGGAGAACGCGTTCGGACGCTCGTCGGTGCTCGAGACGCGCCTACTCGCCAAAGCAGACGCAGGCGACAGCGAAGGGCAGACAGAGAATCGCCTACTGCACGGGGCGAAGGCGCAGGAAGTAGAGAGCGCAGACACCGGGAAATACGGCATCGAAGTGGGAGTTGGTTTAACCGTTCCGGTGGGCAGTCGCGGCGGCACGTTCTTCCTCGACGGCTCAATGGAGTTGAGAGAAAACTATCAGGAGTATAATGCCGGAGTAGGCTATCGAATCAACTTCTAAGGTGGAAGGGTAAGGAGAGACGGGAGGGGAGAGGCGGAAGCTAAGTACGAAGTACGAGGTACGAAGTACGAAGTGGCAAAGCCGGGGAGAGGAGGGTGTGGTAGGAGAGAAGTGAGGGGCAGGAAGCGGGGGTGAGTGGTGTTGTGCGTGGTGCCACAGCGCAGCGTGGGGTGGACGCTCGCGTTGCGAGTCGTATCTGTCCCGAGAAGTTTTCCGGAAATCGCTGCCATGTCTGTCTCTATGCGGGTTACAGATGCGCTGCGCACTAGAGGCATTCACTCCACAACACCATCACTCCACCACTCCACGCACCGTTCCTAACTTTGCTTCCACTACCCCGCGCAACTCCGTCGCGCCTAGCTTTTTCACTTCGTACTTCGTACCTCGTACTTCCATCCCTCCGTGTTGCCACACGACGAAGTTATCGCTCTACTCTGAGTATTTAATTTATTTGGGACAGGTGTGGTGGTGGTGGCAAGATTTGTGGTTGAAATTTGGGAAGGGATGTGATAAGGTGAGGGCATGCTGAGAATGACATCCTTTTTCAAGTGGGTGGGGAGTGCAGTTGTGGTGGCTGCAAGTGGGATACTTCTGGCACAGGACGATGCGAAAGCGGAGAAAGACGGTGCCGATGATACTGCGACAACAGTTGAAAAGACGGACAAGCCGAAAAAAGCATCGGTTGCCGCCAGAAGTAAGGTCGCCAAAGAGCTCGCAAAGTTGGATATTTTCAACGCAGAGCCGAATTGGAAGGCGAGGTACTTCATTTATTTGTGCTCGGCGAGTTGGTGCGGACCCTGCAAGCGGGAAATGCCCAAAATTGTCGAAAAATACCCCGAGATGAAGAAGAAGAAGGTAGAGGTGGTGTTACTGGGGTGCGACAAGACGCGGGAAGCTGCCGAGAAGTATCTGAAAGATTTTAATGCACCATTCCCGGGAATCATGATCGATGAGGGGAGAGACCTTCCCGGCTTTGAAAATCCTGCCGGTATACCTTATACCGTGATTGTGTCGGAGAAGGGGAAGGTCATCGTCTCCGGTTTTGCCAGTGCGATCATGGGGGATTGGGAAGATTACATCAATAAGAAGAAGAAAGCGAGCGACAGCAAAAAGGACAAAGATAAAGGCAAGGATAGGGATAAAGGCAAAGACAAAGGATGAACGGGGCGCGTTTGTCCCGATAAATAGGGGTCTTAGTGGTGGGCGGTGACAACCACCTATCACGTGTGTCCGCCGCAAGTACGAGGTACGAAGTACGAAGTAGATAAGTTAGGTGCAACGGAGTTGCGCGGGTGGGTTCGGAGAGGGCAAAGCCGAAACGACTGCGGGGGAAATAAATCAAAGCTTGAAACCCCTTCAGTACGCAGAGCATCTGTAATCCGCATGGGGATTAGCATTGCGGCATTCCTCGAAATTTTTTTTTGGACGGGCGTGGGGAGGCAGGTTGAGACTAAGCTTTTTTCTTGCCATGGTGGGGTCAGAATGGTAAACTAACGCACGGAAGCGAATGCTGGAAGCACGAAATATAAGCTTAGAAGTAGATAACGGGGATGAATCCTTGTTCTTGTTGAACGAGGTGAGTTTTTGCATACCTAGGGGGCATTTTATGGCTATTGTGGGACCCTCCGGTTGCGGGAAGACGACCCTGCTCAAGGCTATAGCGGGGATCAAGGAAACGACGGGAGGGACGTTTATCTGGGAGGGGCGCGATTTGTCCGAAGAAGGAGACTTTGAGCCGCACGAGATAGGGTATGTTCCACAGTTCGGTATAGCGTACGATGAACTGACGGTGGATGAAAGCATCGAGAGTGCTGCTCGCCTGAGAGTGAGAGCCGATGAGGAAGGGATCAACGACCTCATCGACAATGTGCTTGCAGAAACGGGGATGACCGAAATAGCAGACCGGCAGGTGAAGCTGCTATCCGGGGGACAAAGGAGGCGGTTGGCCTTGGCGATGGAGTTGGTAAGCAGTCCGAGGATTTTGCTATGTGATGAAGTGACGAGCGGGCTGGACCCGAGGTCGGAGCGCGAGATTGTGCAATTATTGCACGACCTGAGTCGGAAGGATGGACGCATCATTATCTCCGTCACACATAGCATGGCTCAAATGGAGTTATACGACAGCGTCATGGTGTTGGCACAGGGAAATTTGGTATACCATGGTTCGCCGCACGCGATGAATCACTATTTTGGTGTGAAAGACTTTGAGGACGTGTATCCGCAGCTGACCCTCCGTACCCCGGGAGAGTGGCGTATCAGTTGGCTCAAGCACCGTATCGCCTACTACAAACGGCTTGAGACAGAGCACATAGAGAAATATCACAAACTTGGGAAGAAACCACCTCCACCTAAACCGGCGGATGAAGGGGAGACGCCCCTGCCGGGTTTTTTCGTGCAGACAGTAGAGATGTTGCGGCGGAGGTTTACGATACTCATGCGCGATCGGGCGCAACTTTTGTTGCAGATCGCGATGGTTATTGTATTCCCTATACTGGTGGCACTTTTTTCGAGCAAGGGACAGGACCCGTTGCTCACACTTACGGATACGACAGGGAATGATATTGCTGCCGATATTCAGGCGAGACAAGATCAAGCGGAGGTTCGCGCCAGAGTCGGCTCAGCCGTGTCGGGCATTATCATGTTTGAGGTGATACTCCTAGGCTTGATGGGTTCCAATAATGCGTCGCGCGAAATCGCCGGTGAACGACTCATTATGGAGAAAGAGAAGTTTGCGGGGATGCGCGTGGGGGCGTACGTTACGTCAAAAGTCTCGTATTTGTGTTTACTGGTCATCCTACAAAGTATATGGATGTTCGCCTTTGTCCAGTTTTTTTGGCCTTTTCGCGGGGATGGACTCCTCAATCATTTATATTTTCTGCTGCTGGCAAATGCGGCGATGACGAGCGTGTGCTTGGGTATATCTGCCAATTGCGATACGCCGGATCGTTCGTCTTTGTTGAGTATATACCTCGTGGGTTTTCAATTACCACTTTCCGGAGCTGTTTTGACATTGCCGGACATGATAGAGACAGTCACACAGCCGTTTATTTCTGCCTACTGGGCATGGAGTGGCAGCGTGGAAGGCGGGCTTTACCCGGATGTGCTCAAAGCGGTAAAGAGTATTGTACAAACGAGCTTCAGCTCCGCATGGCTGTGCCAACTTGTGCTTTGGGGGCATGTTATTGTGGGGGTGCTACTGACGTGGTTTGGGTGCCGAAGAGCCAAATGGAATTAACGGGCGCAGTATCAATGATTCAGGGATGTTGAAATCCTTGAAACTTCGCGTCGTGACTCGTTTTTTTCCTTGTCGGAGGTGCGGTCGGGTGGTAGACTAATGCGTGGCTGGGAGCATCGGGGGACTCACATACAACTCAAACGAAGACAGACAATGGCAGCGAGACGAGCACACAGACGGGGCAGGGGAAGCGGCAAGGGGAATCAAATCCCCCTCTTTATTGCCTGTGGGGTGGCGGTCGTGCTGGTGGGGGCAATTTGTTGGAAGGCGGGAATCTTTGGTGGGAAAAGCGCACGAGGATTGAAACCAACGCCCAATTTTCGTGTGGCAGATTACCGGCGGGACGGTTCGCGTTTTGCTTCATCGGGAAATGTTTATGTTTTTGATGGACGGGTGGAAAGTATAGAGACGGTGGGGAATGCCCGCTTGGTAAGCATCTCGATTACCAATAAACCGGGAGGGCGATTGCCACTTTTTATTCCGGGCGATGTCAAGCTACGTGTCAATATTACGCGCGGCGATCGCTTCCTCTTTGAGGCTACCTGCCGCACGGGCAAGGGTGCACACGGGGAGCAGGTAAAAGGCATATTGGTAGTTAGAAATGTGCAAACTTTGTGATGAAGTCTGAAACAATAGCACTGATAGTGAGTGTAGTCACGGCGGGACTGTGTGTGGGACAGATGCCGAGCGGAGAGGTACCGACCGGTCGAAACACTACCCTGCCGGATAGTTTTGATGCTTCCGGTACCGCAGCGAAACCACCGACAGATGACGCCGCACACCGTGGAGAGACACCCAACCCACAGTTGTTCGGTATGGAAATTCCGCTCATGGATCCTTCCTCCGATACCGTGAAGTACAACGGGGGATTTTTTGATGTGGGGAACAACGCTGCTGTGCGTGCGCGGTTCGAAAAATATTTGGAGCAGGTACCCGATGATACCGATGAGTCAAAGCGATACCGGGCACTGATTGACGAAATGCTCAAGCTGACGCAGCGTGCAGGGCGTGATGGGCAGTACGCCGTGGGCGGTAAAACACTCGTCAAAATAGGCAAGGGGCTCTACAAGGCATCTGAATATCCGGGAGACGGGCAGCAGGCGGGGACACTGGCGAGTGCAATTGTCAGCGCGTTGGATGTTCAACGTAAGGCTATAGAACGCAATAAGCAAAATCAAAAACTGGACCAAGAGGTCGATGAGCTACTTAGAGAAGCCGACCGCAGAGAAAACCACAACCAAGTTCGCAGAGAGGGTCGGATTATAGTCACTTCAAAACCCGGGGCTAAAGGGGGCGGCGGGGTTCCCGTCAAGTTGGACGCACATCGCATTGCCCACATGGTGAAAACGACTGCTAAGCGTGAAGCCACACAGGCTGCAAACCTTGCCGCGAATGAAGCTGCTTTTACCGCCGCTAAAGTGAACTACCAAGCATTGCTGGTCAGCATGCTGGTGTCACGTCGCTTTGACCACGTGGTCATAGGTGCGCGGATTTACCGCCATATCTTCCGGGATGGAGATACGAGGATGGAATTGGATGAGGATTCGAAGGCGTACCAATTATTCAATGGGAATTTAGGGTTGCCACCTACCGTGAATGCCCTCGATTCCGTGGCCAGCAATGCGCGGCGTGATGTAGACCAGAGTATGGAATCTGTTTACGGGATGCTGGCACGCAACAAAATGGCGCAGGCCACGCAGCACCTCATTGAAGCAGTAGCTATCGGGGAATACATGCAGAGTGTGGCGACATTTCCGACCGAGCATCGGCAGCGTATAGCGAAGTACTGGGATCTGCGAAAGAAGGTGCTGACGGCACTCAATGCGCGCGATTACGCCACTGCGGAAGATATAGCGGCGCAGATGAAGGAGATGGATGCAGACTTTGATGATTCGAGGGTAGTTTCGTACACAACGGGCAAAAAGAGGCAGAGTGACTTTGCCCTCCGCAATGCGAAGAAAGCCCTGCTCAGTGGAGACGAGGAAGGGTTTAAGAAGTACATCGAGGAAGCGGGTATCATCTGGCCGCGAAATCCGAACTTGGAGAAAGGGGAAGAATTGATTACCCAAATTGACGAGGGGGAACCCGTGAAGGAGGAATTCGTTCGCTTGTACGAGGGAAAAGAATTCCGCCGCATTGCCCGTGAGCGCGAACATTTCAAGATCGTCAATACCGACCCTGAGCTCGGGAAAAAATACGAGGAGGTTATTACCTTGGTGATGAAAATGGATGGCATGATCGAGCAAATTAAGCAGGTAGCGCAGCAGGATGCCACGATAGGTCCGTGTATGGCATACGAAAAGTTGGTGGAGTGGCGGAACGAGGACTCCAATTTCGCGAATGATGCGGAGATGACCTTGGCGTTGAGAGAGATTGAATCTAAAGCACATGACTTTGTGCAGGCTTTGGAGAAGGGGAAAGAATGCGAGGAACGAAACGAGTTTGGCTCAGCTCTTTCTTGTTACTACAGTGCTCAGGATATATGCCCGCAGTCTACTTTGGCGCGTGAGGGAATAAAGAGGGCGACAGAAATCATCGCCGGGGCGTCGTTCTGATGAGCCTGAGGCATCCGGTTATTACGCGATTTGCGCCCACTCCCGGTGGAGAAATGCACGTGGGGCACGTACTGGCTGCCCGGCAAGCGCGACGAATGGCGGATGCCCATGGGGGGAGCTGTGTGCTGCGCATCGAGGACATCGATACCGTGCGCACCCGTGACCCTCGATTGCTCGCCGGGTTGCTCGAAGACTTGGCGTGGTTGGGCATAACATTTGATGGCGAAACGATGGTGCAGAGTCGCCGGATGGAAGTGTATGCTGCTGCGTTGGAGCAGCTCCGTCGCCTAGACTTGCTCTATCCCTGCTTTTGTTCGCGGGCGGAAATCCGTGCTGAGTGGGGGAGGATGACCCACGCCCCGCACGCGCACGAGATTTTCCGCTACAGTGGGCATTGCAGGGAGCTGCTGCCGGATCGGGTGCAGGCACTGCTCGCCGCCGGGGTTCCCCACGCGTGGAGGATTGACATGCGGCGGGTTCAAGACCTCATCGGATGTCCCCTGTGGGAAGATATACATGTTGGGGTGCGACGCTGTGTGCCCAGCGAATGCGGAGATGCCGTACTCTCACGCAAAGACACCCCCACCAGCTACCATTTGGCGGTCGTGGTAGACGATGCCGCTCAGGGGGTGACCCTCGTGACACGTGGAGAAGACCTGCTGAGCTGCACTCCCCTGCAGCGCGCATTGCAGGCTGTGCTGGGACTGCCCACGCCCCTCTACGCCCACCACCCTTTGCTGCGGGATGGACGGGGGCACCGTCTCGCCAAGCGCGATAATGCACGCTCTGTTCGCTCGCTGAGGGAACACGGATACACCCCTGAACAAATCTTCGCCGAAATTGACCGTGCTTTGCTCAACGACGGAATCTGCCGTATACCCACCCTGTAGACGACACACCTGTTCCAGAAGTGCTTAGAGTAGGGCGATATTTCATGGGATAGGAGTCGACCGGGGAGTTATCCCCTGTACAGAGCTTTGCGGTGTTGCCAGAGGGCAAACGCGAGGCAGGAGATATTCGGCAACCAGAGGATCACATAGGGTGCGGTACCTTCCAATTTGCGGGAAAGTTCACAAAATACCAAGGCGAGGAAGTATATGGCTGCCACGGCAATTCCCATGGCAAACCCCGTCGTTGTATCGCGGCGACGTGCCGTGATGGCAAGCGGTACTCCGATGAGGGCAAAAACGATGCAGGCGCAGGAAAAGGAGGCACGTTGAGCACCCTCCGTGCGGAAGGATAGTTCATTTTTCGGGGGCAGTTGCAGGGTGTAAAAGTTCACCTCGCGAGCGGTATCTCCTATGAGTTGACCCGCACAGGGGAAGGGTGCGGCTGCCGAAATGCCCCGTCGGTAGCGTTCTACTGTGGAAACGTCCAGCGTGCGCACGCGGTCCAAGTGCTCCAAAGTCTCACGAATTTCCGTGTTGGTGAAGCGATTGGGTTTCATTTTGCGTCGATTTCGCAAAGGAACGTGCACGCGCATCGGCATCGAATCGATCAGCGGGAGATTTGTTGCGGCGGCTTCCTTGTCCTCATTATTCTGCTCAATGGTAGCTTGGTGGAGGGTGAGATAAAGGAGGCGACCGCGCGGATCAAAGTCACCGATAT
>CAYRJI010000089.1:0-7831 GCA_964424645.1 uncultured Akkermansia sp.
TAGCCCGATTTCGCTTCCACCACGAGTACGAAGCGGCGAAGCCGCAGGGGGCTGCTTGCGTGGAGCCGCAGCTTGGCGCGGGTTGTGTGTACTTCCCTTTCGCTTCGCTTCCCATCGCCCACGCCAATCCCTCCCGCTCTGCCCTACCATTCCGTAACACACGCACCTCCCCACCATCCCCTCCTCCTTACCACATACCGCTCGCCACAGCTTTGCCACTTCGTACTTCGTACTTCGTACCTCGTACTTCCATTCCCCTCGTGTCTTCCTGCCGCAAAGTCACCGCCCACCACAAAGCCCCTAATCCATTCGGGACGTATTCCTGCCCCGCCTTTACTTGACGCGGTAGTATTGATAGTGCACGCGATCATCGATAGCGAGTGACTCGCGCGCCGTCCTGATAACCTGAGGCTCAGCCTGAAATGCAAACAACATGTACTGCCCCGTCTTCATGTGATGGGACTCGTAGGCGAATTCACGCCGACCGACATTGGTGACATTCGTGACGTTCGCTCCCGCCTCTTTGAGTTTGGCACTCATGGCGGCAACCAATTCATCAAGGGTTTCCGTTCCCTTGGTATTCAGGACGAGCAATGCTTCGTAATTTCTCATATTGTATAAGGTGGAATTGCGACCGACGCGTCGCGGGCGCGTAGTATGCCCTAATTGAGTGCACATTGCAAGCCTTAATTCAAAAAAATTTCATCGCGTACGTCGTACGTAAAGTTCGCTTCGTACTTCCCGTCCGCATCTCGCCACGCACACCCGTATGACACCCCACCGCATACTCGCCCACACTCCCCTAGACTCGCCCGTGGTCGCTCATTCTCCCAAGCTGCGACGGATATCGGTGGTGGAGCGAGATGGGAGACCGGGGTGAGGAGTGCGCGAGCTGACGATGTAGCGGATGCCACGCGATTCGATGAAAGTACGCTTCTCAGCGTCCGAGCCGTCGGCGTTGACGAAAAAAATGTCGGGTCGAATCTCATCGATCAGCGCAGCAAAGTCCATTTTCCCGGAACCCGGTCCAATATAAACTTTTTTTACGCAGCGCAGGGCTTCCAGCATGTACTTGCGCTCCTGCTCATTGTAGAATGGAGGGCGACGTTTGAGGGCAAGCACGGTGCGGTCAGAACCGAGGGAAACGTACACATCCCCGAGTTCGGCGGCTTCTTGCAGGAATGCGATATGCCCCGGATGGAGCAGATCAAAGCAACCGGAAACCATGACGCGCGGGACTGACGGTGGGTCGGGCATCATTGACTTGTAGTCGAGCGGCGGATGCGCTCCAGATAGAAGGGGTCCCAAGGCACGGGTTCATCCCTGCCGAAGGTGCGACAGTAGGGTTCCACGGGGTAGAGGGAAAGACAACTTTCCAGTGCCTGCGCCCGCGCCTCCGCAGTCTCAAAGAGGTACAACGCGTAACCGCCGTGCCCGCCGCCGCAGTATTTGTGCGCCAAGGAATGATTTAGGGGCTCCAAGGGCGTCATCCCCTCGGCGAGCTGCACGCGGTAGCTCATCTGTACCGCCACGGAGAGCACCGTAACGTCCTGCTGTTGCACCCCCAAACGAGCCACACGCCCGGCACGGGCAATCGCATCGTAATCGCGCGAGCGGGTGGCATTGCTCGGCGTGTCGTGGCGAATACAGGTGTCGAACACCGCCATCCGCCCGGATAAAAAGTCACCGGTATTCTTGAAGTCCAGCACGGGACGCAGACCGGACTTCCAGACGCATGCCCCGGTTTCGGCAATGACGGCGGGGTCCTGCCAACCGACCCCGAGCTCCAGCTCAGAGTTTACGGGGTCCCAGCCGTTCAGGACACTCCAAGCACCGCTGCCGCCCAGCCCCGCCCCTTGGCGATATTCCCATTCGCGCAGGGAAACTGTCGGTGAAATGGCACAGTTGACGACAAATTCCCCGGGTCGGGAATAGTCGGGAACATCCAACCAACCACCGGCGAAGTCCACCCTGAGCGGTACGTGCGCCGGGGCTTTTGCGCGATTGAGTACCTCGGTGCTGCTCGTCACTTCCGTCCCACAGGGGGCGGTCTTGGGGAGAACGACGAACTCGGCACCTGCCTCGGCACAGAGGGCGCGCTTGGCGTCCATAAAGCGGTCATCGGTGGTTACCGCCAAGATGTCCGGTTTGATACGGCGAAATACCGAGTGGAAGGATAGGGCGGCAGAGGCATCATCGGAAAGTACGACTTCGTCCACCATATCCAACGCACCGAGTAGTGCCATCTTGTCTTCATCCCTGAGCACCGACTTGCGCCCAAAGAGCGTCCACAACATGGTCTCCGGCGGAAAACTCACGATCAAGTAGTCGCCGAGGGCTCGCGCATCGCGCATGAATCGCAGGTGCCCCGCGTGCACTACGCTAAACGCTCCGGATATGAAAACTTTTTTCATGTGTCGTCTGACTCAATCATCATTGAGCACATCGATGAGTTCTCGCAGTCTCGAATACTGTCCGCGCTTCAGCGTGAACCGTAGGCGCGGAAGCCGGGAAAGCAGGGGCTCGGGGTCTGACTCATCACCGGGTAGCAACACCAGATCACCCTCCGGCGCAATGTCCGGAAAGGTCTCCCGTATCCAACCGAGTGTCTTGTCGCCGACCATGCGCATGAGTCGGATGTTGATCATCTTTTCACTGAAGTAGTATGAGTGGAAGCAGCTGTAAAAGCGTTCGATGGCGGATAGGGCGTCTTCCGGACTCTTGCTGACGTAGAGTAGACTCATATCCGCCGGGGAGATGAGGCTCGCCTCGAGCAGCTCTTTCCTGATAAAATGCACCCAGCGTCCCCAGAAGGTTTCCCCCGGCGGGTCCAGCAGGACAATGGGGAAAAGCGTGGACTTGCCGGTCTGCATGAGCGTGATGCACTCGTATATTTCGTCCATCGTACCGAAACCGCCGGGAAAGGCAACGAGTGCATCCGTCTGCTTCAGGAAATTCAGTTTCCGCGTGTAGAAGTAGTAGAAGTTCATCATTTTTTCACTGCCCTCCACGACGTGATTGGCACGCTGTTCGTAGGGGAGAGTGATATTCAGACCGAAGGAAAAATGCTCGGTGGCTCCCTCATTGCATGCCTGCATGATGCCCGGACCGCCGCCGGTGATGACCATGTATCCCTGTTTGGCGGCGAGTTGGGCGAACAATCGAGCCTGTTGGTAGGCGGGTTCATCTTCCTTGGTGCGCGCTGAACCAAAACAGGTAATTTTGCGCACGTTGCGGTAGGGAAGAAACATCTTGTCCGCCGCCAGCATTTCATCCAGCGTGCGACTCATCATCTCTAAGTCGTGCTCTTCGATATCGCCCGTGGTGGCATCCAGCACCGCTCCGAGCAAACGTCGCACCACGGCTACATCATGCTTGCCGCAAATCCGACGGGCAACTTCATCGAGCCGAGCATCCAAATCCACATCCCCGGTATGTACGACAGCTCGCCCCGGCAGATGAACTCCTGCCCGACTGTCCAAATCTCGTATGGGTAAATAATCCGGCTGTGTCATGCCCGGCATTATACACGAGCCGCACCCATTTGTCACACGGAAAAAGTAAAACGACCCCGAAAAATCCTCTCAACAATTTCCGCACCGCTCATCCCCCCTCATTCACACGCTTTCCCGACCACCTCCGCACTACACTTGTCCCAAGGAAATTTTCGAGAAACGCCGCCATGCTAATTCCTATGCAGGTTGCAGACGCTCTGCACACTAGGGGGCATCTACCTGACGGGTGTGTCGATTTTTCCCCCACGCCTCTTTTCTGCTTCGCTTTCCTCGCCCTGATTTGCGCATCCCTGTTGCGCCTAACTCCTTCACTTCGTACTTCGTATTTTGTACCTCGTACTTAATCCCCTCCCCGCCTCCCTGCGGCAAAGCCATCGCCCATCACCAAAACCTCTATTTTCTTGAGACAGATGTGGTTTTTGGGGGGAGATTTTGGCTTGCTTGGGCGAGTCCGGGATGGTACAATGAGCGCGTTATGAAAAGATATGCAGCATGTCTGCTGAGGTACCCGGATATGGGGATCAGTTTGGACTTTTCGAAGATGCCGGATGGAGGGGGCGATGGGGAGGAAACCGCACGCGTGCAACGCGCTTACGAAGAAATGGAAGCCCTAGAGGCGGGCACTATCGCCAACCCGGATGAAAACCGCATGGTCGGGCACTACTGGTTGCGCAACAGCTCTTTGGCACCAAACGCGGAGTTGCGTGAAAAGATCGATGCTCCTCTCGCACAAATTAAGCACTTTGCGGCGGCGGTGCACTCCGGTGAAATCACCGCCCCGGAGGGTGTGCCTTTCCGGGCGTGCCTAGTTATCGGCATAGGCGGTTCGGCTCTGGGTCCGGAATTGGTGGCGGATGCCTTACCGTCGAAGGGGCTCACCATGTATTTCATGGATAACACCGACCCGGACGGCATGCGGCGCGTACTGGATGAGCTCCCGCTGAAGAATACCCTCGTGGTCGTTATTTCCAAGAGCGGCGGTACCCCGGAAACGCGCAACGGCATGGTCTGCGCCCAAGCTTTCTTTGCCGCCCACGGTCTAGACTTTGCAAAATATGCCGTGGCGGTGACGGGGGAGGGTTCGCGACTCGACAAAACCGCGAAGGCAGAAGGCTGGCTGCGGTGCTTCCCGATGGAGGATTGGGTGGGAGGGCGTACCTCCGAAACCTCGGTGGTCGGGCTGCTCCCCGCCGCCCTGCAGGGGGTGGACATCGATGCCTTGCTGCGCGGAGCAGCACAGATGGATGCCCACACGAGGAGTCGGGATACCCGCCAAAACGCCGCCATGCAGCTCGCCCTCGCGTGGTACCGTGTCGGCGAAGGTCACGGCAAGAGGGACATGGTCGTTCTGCCCTACAAGGACAGTCTCGTCCTCTTTTCCAAGTACCTGCAGCAGCTCATCATGGAATCTCTCGGGAAAGAACTTGATTTGGACGGCATGACCGTACACCAAGGTATCTCCGTGTTCGGTAACAAGGGATCCACCGACCAACACGCCTATGTGCAACAACTGCGCGATGGGTTGAATAACTTTTTCGTAACCTTTATCGAGGTGCGTCGCTGCGCATCAGATGAGGTGGAAGTACAACCCGGCTTTACTGCGGGGGACTACCTGCAGGGCTTCCTGCGCGGAACCCGCAAGGCTCTCGCCGAAAAAGGGCGTCCGAGCGTCACCCTGTCCATCCCCGAAGTCAATGCCGAATGTCTCGGGGCTCTCATCGCCTTGTTCGAACGTGCGGTGGGTTTTTACGCGAGTCTCATCCACATCAACGCATACCACCAACCCGGGGTGCAGGCAGGGAAGGAAGCGGCCAACTCTTTCCTGCAACTGCTGGCACGCGTGCGGGAGCAGCTGGGCACCGCTCCCGCCACCGCCGCACAGCTTGCCGCTGCCCTCGGTGCCGATGAAGAGGATACCTACCACGCGCTCGTGCATTTGGCAGAAAGTGGCAGGGCGCACCATGAGATGGGAAGCGACCCGCAACACGACAGCTTTTGCCGCGTCCCCACCCCGTAACGCCCCCACCTGCCCTCTTTTAAGCAGCCGGAAAGGCGGGGTGCGGCATCGGTTATGTCCTCGTCGTTTGCGATGAAAGATACGTTCAGTCAGCTGGTTCGATTGGGACTTTGCATTGCGGCTCTCGCCGTGCTGCTTTATGCGGTCGATGCCCTCTACTTTGCCCACCGACGCCTGCCGCCCTGCCTCCCGGAAAAAATACCGACCGGGCACATCTGCCCGGAAACCCTGCTGCGTGCCCGGCAGATCCCCGGAAAACCGGATCAGTATAACATCGTGTGGGTAGATGCCCGAAGCGAGAGCGATTACGAGCTCAACCACCTCATCCTGCCGGGCAATCGCGTGTTTCCCATCCGCCCGGGCGCATCCATGCAACAACTCTTAGACGAAGCCATCGAACGACTCATGGCGGCTCAGGAGCACGGTGAATGCATCGTCGTCTTCTGCACGGAAAGCTGCAATTCCTCCGACCAAGTTGCCGCAGAACTCCGCAGCACGGGACTCATCCAAGCTCCCATCTACGTTCTGGAAGGGGGTTGGCCCGCCCTTAAACGAGCCGGTCTCGTCCGCGAATAACCGCCTGTAGCACAACTGCCCCCATCCGGTCACCGCGCTTTCTCTTTCTTCAAATCACCAAATGAAATCGCTTCAAATCGCTAAATGATTTTCCTTCAAATCACCAAACGAAATCGCTTCAAATCGCTAAATGATTTCCCTTCAAATCACCAAATGAAATCGCTCCAAATCGCTAAATAATTTTCCTTCAAATCACCAAATAGAAAATATAATATCTTGATAATAAATGTATAGAAATTTTACATGTTATTATGAATTTTGTGCTTGCAAAAGGAAAGAAAAAAGCATAGAATCTTGGGTAGAAAACGGGGAACCATGGCGAAGGTAAATTACAGACAGCGGTTGTCGGACCCTCTGCTCCGGGAGATGTTAGAGAGCACGGGTGCCGTGTTGATTGAAGGACCCAAGTGGTGCGGCAAAACGACCTCTGCCGAAAACGTCGCCCGGACTGTCGTCAAGCTGGATGCGTTGGACGAGCGGGAGCGAGCACTTCGGACGGCACGGGGGGAGCTACAGCGGTTGTTGAGGAGGGAGCCACCGGTGCTGCTGGATGAATGGCAACTCGCGCCGTCTCTGTGGGATGCCGTGAGGTACGAGGTGGATAAACGCGGGGAGGACGGGCAATTCATACTCACCGGCTCGGCGGTGCCCGCCGACATGTCCCAAGTGCACCACTCCGGCACGGGAAGGTTTGCCGTGCTGCGGATGCGTCCGATGTCGCTGTACGAATCCGGCGAATCAACCGGCGAAGTCTCTCTGTCTGAGCTCTTTGCCGGAAAACAAAAATTGTGGGCAGAGTGCGAAATGGACCTCGATCGCTTGGCATACCTGATTGCGCGCGGCGGCTGGCCTCGCGCCGCTACCCAATCCGGGCGACTTGCCCTGCGACAAGCCCGTAATTATTACGACCTCGTCGTGCGTACAGATATTTCGCGGGTAGACGGGGTAAAGCGCAGCGAAGTCCAAGTGGCTGCTCTCATGCGCTCTTACGCACGCCTCGTCGGAACTCAAGCCAAATTGACCAAGTTGGTAGCGGATGTGCAGGAAGAAGGCGGCACGCGTATCTCGACCAACACGGTGGCTTCCTACCTGAAATCTCTGGAAAAGATCTTTGTGCTCGAAGAAGCGGAAAATTGGTCGCCGAGCCTACGTGCACGGGCAACTTTGCGCGTGGGCAGAACCCACTACTTCACCGACCCCTCTCTCGCCGTGGCGTCGTTCGGGGCGGGTCCGCAGGAGCTCATCAACGACCTGCCGAGCATGGGGCTTCTCTTTGAAAACCTCGCCGTGCGTGACCTACGCGTCTATGCCGACTCCCTAGACGGTAAAGTACACCACTATTTGAACAACAATGGATTGGAAATCGATGCCATCATCCGCCTACACAATGGACACTACGGTTTAGTCGAGATCAAACTGGGCGGGGACGACCGCAGCATTGACGAAGCCGCCGCTCTCCTCACCAAGTTTGCGTCCATGGTCAATACGGATCGCTCCCCTGCCCCATCCTTCCTCATGGTACTCACCGGATTGGGTCGCATCGCCTACCGCCGCGACGACGGCGTTTTCGTCGTTCCCATCGCGACGCTGAAAAACTGAACAACGCCGCCACCTGCGCCGCTCAGTATCTCATCCCCCCTTGTTCTTGAAGCACCTTGGGGCATCAATACATATCGTCCTCTATATCTCCTTCTTTCCCGGCAGAGAGGACGAAGCGGCGAAG
>CAYRJI010000090.1:0-7789 GCA_964424645.1 uncultured Akkermansia sp.
AGGCGCAACGGAGTTGCGCGGATGCGCTGAGAGGAAGCGAAGCAGAAAAGGCGCGAGGGGAATAAATCAACGCACCCGTGGAGTTGAAGCCCCCTTGGTACGCAGAGCGAGTGCGACCCGCATGGGGATTAGCATGGCGGCGTTTTTCGAAAATTTTCTTGGGACAGGTGTGGGCTGGCATTTCGGCTCTGCAAATCGTACTTGACAAAGGAGTGCGGAGGGGTAAGATGGAGGGCGGGGCATTTTGCATTTGCGATACGGAGAAGGAGAACGCCATGATGACATCTTCAGAGCTCAGGGAGAGTTTTTTGAGATTTTTTGTAGAGAAGCGGCATACGGTAGTGCCGTCGGCATCGCTTATGCCGCAGAGTCCGGGGTTGCTATTTACGAATGCGGGGATGAACCAATTCGTCCCATATTTTTTGGGGGAAATGGCACCACCGTGGAACCCTGCGCGGGCGACAGACACGCAGAAATGTATACGGGCAGGAGGCAAGCACAATGACCTAGAAGATGTGGGGCAGGATTCGTACCACCACACATTTTTTGAGATGTTGGGGAATTGGTCGTTCGGGGATTACTTCAAGAAAGAGGCGATAGCGTGGGCATGGGAGTTGCTGGTGGAGAGGTGGCATTTTCCGGTGGAGAGGCTGTATGCGACAGTGTATGAACCCGCAGAGGGGGAACCCGGAGAGTTCGACCAAGAGGCGCACGATGCGTGGGCAGATTTGTTCCGGGCGGCGGGGTATGACCCGGGGGTGCATGTCATCAACGGGCATGCCCACGATAACTTTTGGATGATGGGGGAGACGGGACCGTGCGGACCGAGCTCGGAGCTACACATCGACCTCACACCGGCGGGAGACACGCGGGGAGCATTGGTCAACGCAGAGAGCGATCGGTGTATCGAGATATGGAATCTCGTCTTTATCCAATACAACGCGGAGAAAGACGGGAGCTACCGACCGCTGCCGACGCGGCATGTGGACACCGGGATGGGGCTGGAGCGAGCGGCGGCAATGTTGCAGTGTACCGACAACTTCACGGACTTTACGCGGAGGATTTCGAATTACGGGACGGATGTGTTTCGCCCGCTGTTTGCCAAGTTGGAAGAACTGACCGGGCGTACGTATGTGGACATTTACCCGGGAGAAGCGGGGACGGAACAGGGAGCGACACTGCGGGAGAGCATAGCGTTTCGGGTGATAGCCGACCATATCCGCACTTTGGCATTTTCGATAGCGGACGGGATACAGCCCGGGAACACCGGGCGTAACTACGTGCTGCGGAGGATACTGCGGCGCGCCGTACGCTATGGGCGACACTTGGGGTTGACGCAGCCATTTTTGGCGGAGATGGTGGACACGTTGGCGGAGCAGATGGGGAGGGAGTATCCGGAGTTACGGGAGCGGGAGGGCACGATCAAGGAAGTGCTTCGGAGAGAGGAGACGGCATTCAATGAGACACTGGATCGCGGGTTGGAGCTCTTTGACCGGGAGGTGGAGAACAACGGGGCGGTCGCCGGAGAGTTTGCATTCAGGCTGTACGACACATACGGATTCCCGCTCGACCTCACGCAGCTGCTCGCCCGGGAGAGGGGCTTGACGGTGGATACGCAGCGGTTTGAAGAGCTGATGGAAGAACAGCGACAGCGAGCAAAGGCTGCACGCCGGACGCAAGTGGTGCGCGCTCTCGATATACGCACCGAGCAGCACACGAACTTTGACGGATATGAGCACGACAGCGAGACGGCGCGGGTCACTGAAATCTACGAGCAGGAGGGCGTGCTCTACGTCATCACCGACCGCACTCCCTTTTACGCAGAGATGGGAGGGCAGGTCGGCGACAGCGGGACGCTGCGGTACGGGGGAGAGGTCCGCGTGGTGGAGGGGGTTCGGCAGATAGGGGACGCGCGGGCACATCTCATCCGACTGCGAGACGGGGAACGACCGACGGAGGGAGAGGAGGTGACGCTGAGCATAGACACGGAGCGGCGGAGGGCGATAGAAGCACACCACAGTGCAACGCATCTGCTGCACCGAGCACTGAGAGAGGTGGTGGGCGAAGATGCGGCACAGCAGGGTTCGCTCGTGGACTCCGAGCACCTCCGCTTCGATGTCAATGCCGGACCGATTTCGAAGGAACAGCTGCAGCGGGTAGAGGAGCTCGTCAACGATTGGGTGGCGCGGGACTTGCCGGTTACGTGCAGAGAGCATGCCATGAGTGAAATTCGGCTCCACAAAGAAGTGGCACAATTTTTCGGGGAGAAGTACGGGGATGTGGTGAGGCTCGTGCAGATGGGTGGGACAGACGGGAACTTTGACGGTGTTTCCATGGAACTGTGCGGCGGCACACATGTGCGAAGTACGGGGCAGATCGGATTTTTTAAGATTCGGAGTGAGGGGGCGATAGCGAGTGGGGTGCGCCGAATTGAAGCGGCATGCGGGGAAGCCGGGTATGGGGTGGTGCGGCAAATGGTCGAGGCACGACTGCCGGAGTGCAGGGAGGCGCGTGAGAAGTTGAGTGCGGTCAATGAGCAGCTCCGGGAGCTCGGGCGGGAAACGCATCCCGCACCCGCAGATGATGAGCGGACGGCGGAGAAAGCACTTGCCGCGCGCGACATCCGGGAAGTCAACCGCTGGCTCGATAAATTCTACGCGTACGTTGCCTCCCTCAAAGAAACGGCACAGGAGGCGGACAAGCAGATGAAGAAAGCGCGAGCGGAGGCAGCTGCAAAGCGCGCAGGGGCACTGCTGGCTGAGCAACTGCAGGACGACAGGACGGTGCTTGCGGTGGAGGGGGGGGCGGACATACTGGCGGAGCTCCTCAACGGATTGAGGCGGCGGATGTACGGAGGGGCGGCTGTTTTGGTAGCGGATGACGGCGCGGTGCTGTACCTCGGGGTGTATTGCGGGGAAAAGGCGCGTGGGGAGGGGCTCGTTGCGGGGGAGCTCGTGCGCACGCTGGTTCCTCTTATCTCCGGGAAAGGAGGGGGCAAGGAAGAAACGGCGAGGGGATCGGGCAGCGACCGCACGGCAAAGGAAGAGCTGCTGCGAGCTGCAAAGAAAATACTCTGCATCACGTGAATCGGA
This sequence comes from uncultured Akkermansia sp., assembly GCA_964424645.1. Classification (GTDB taxonomy): domain Bacteria; phylum Verrucomicrobiota; class Verrucomicrobiia; order Verrucomicrobiales; family Akkermansiaceae; genus Akkermansia. The sequence goes on from CAYRJI010000090.1 coordinate 3,093, forward strand.
TATGAATAATCCCACGATACCACCCCGGTACCCGGATGAGCCGAAGATACCGATTCTGCCGAACATGCTTACGGCGGGGAATCTGCTCTGCGGCTTCTTCTCCATTTTGACGATCTTCCGGGGTATGCAGTACAATCCCGGGACCCCGGAAGCCTTTGAATACTACCGCCAGGCTACCTACCTGATTTTTGCGGCGTGTGCCTTTGATTTGTTGGACGGGCGGGTGGCACGGCTCTGCAAGGCGGACGGACCATTCGGACGAGAGTTTGATTCGCTGGCGGACGTTGTTTCTTTCGGCATTGCGCCCGCGCTGCTACTTGGGCGAGCCGTGCTCTTTGCGCTGCCGGTCCCGCTCCTCGGGGATGCCATAGCCGTGCTGTATTTGCTCTGTGCCGCCCTGCGGCTGGCTCGGTTTAACTGCATGGCAGCCGCGCCGCGTAAGCCGAATCAGAGTTCTGACTTCGTGGGGTTACCCGTGCCCATGGCTGCCGGGGCAGTGGTGAGTACCATGTACTTGGTCATCGATATCACCACGAATCGCAATCTCGATATAGCGCAGTCTTGGCAAATTACAATGGCAGTGGCTATGACGCTGGTTGCCCTGCTCATGATGTCGCGCGTTATCTATCCCTCATTCAAGCACATTACATTTCGCAAGCGCGGCACCATCACGGCTATTCTGCTGGCGATCATTGCGGTGGGGACGTTGATCAGCTTTCCTTGGATTGCACCCGCGCTCTTTTTCCTCTGTTACCTGCTCTACGGACTTATCGTGCGACCCTTCCTGACATGGCGCACTCTGCGCACCTTGGAAGTCCATGACGATGAAGACGAAACCGAGAGCGAGGACGAGTAAGGGCGGCGCAGATATGGGAGCGACTCCTCCGGCAACGAAGGCACGCATCCTTTGGATAGACTTTTGCCGGGTCTTCATTGCATTCTGCGTCATCGTCCGGCATTGTGACCGTCACTATCCTTACCCGGCGTATATGGCAGACCTCTTCAACTACCGCTCGCTCATCTACTTTTTCTTTCTCATGGCGGGGTACTTCACCCACCGAGCTGCGGCGGGACAATGGGTGGATTGGACGCGTACGAAGAGATTGCTCTTGCCGTATCTTTTTTGGACACTGATTGCGATACCCCTACTGCAACCGCTGCAGCATCTGCCCGAGCTGCTCGCCGGGGATTGGGGGTGGCTTACGCCACGACTCCTCCTCAGCGAGACCGGGTTGGCATCGTGGTGCTATTGGGAGTACAGCAATGTGCCCCTCTGGTACCTGCGTACGCTGCTCATTTTCTCGTTTGTGAGCCCGTTGCTGCAGCGATTGCCCGGGAAGGTGCTGCTCACGCTCGTGCTCATCACATTTGCCGCGAGCGATGTGCTCTGTCAGGTGGACGCGGAAACGGCGCAGAGTCACCACACGCACGGGGTAGACTGGCTGCCCTTTCGACTCTACGAAAGTGTCCTAGCACTTGGTTTTTACACCGGCGGGCTCTTGCTCCGACGGCGGGTGAGTGCGGCGCAACTGACCGGATATGTCACCGCCCATGCTTGGCTTGCACCCGTTGGGTCGCTGTGTTTGCTACCGGTGGTGCTGCTTACCGGGTTTTATCCGCCCGTGCAGAGCAGCGCACTCGTGCTGCTCGGAGTGGCTACGACGTTGAGTATAGGGGCGATGAGTGGTAAGTACCTGCCGCGCTTCACGCGGGTTGTGGCGCAATGGGGACCGGCGGCGTTCTTTGTCTACGTCACGCACTATATTCTCCTACACTGGTTGAGGGTAGTGCTGACGGGAGAGTATGACGGGGCACTCACTTTGGTGCAGGCGCATGTAGCACCTTGGGGCATCCTCGCGGTTTCACTCGCCCTGTACGCCGTCCTTTGCCGCCTCGCCCCGCGATTTATGCAGACTTTTGCCTTGGTGCCTCGACCGACGGCAGGCACCACAACACCAAGGTGACCACGCTGAGGAGCAGACCGAGCAGGGCAAGCCACCCCACGGGCACCAAGGCTGCCACCGGGGCGAGTATCCACCATGGGCTGTGCCCCGCATCTCTCAGGCGGCGTACACCGGCGGACAATGTGGGCACGAGAAAGACGAGGAACCAAAGGGCAGCGAGGAGGGTGCACCAAAAGGTCCATGGATGGGAACAGGGGAAGTCGGCATAGAACTCGGAGATGAAGACCGTGGTTTGAGGCACGACTTGCTCCTCAAAGATTTGCTCGGCAGAGCCGATGTCTTCGAACATTGACACGACGGAGTCGAGGAACAGCGAGTCGCGGGTCAAAAGCCGCCAACACTGAAAAAAGCTGACAAACAGGGGCAGGAGGAGAAGCAGACCGATGCACTGGGAGAGCACGATGAAGCACCAGAAGGGCTGGCGCGGGGTGCGCCCGCGAAAGTCGGCAAAGTGGCGGAGGGCTAGGAGCAGGGAGTTCATGCGGGGGAGGGTTTGGGGCGGTGTGGTTCGAGGAGGGTACGGCTGTTGCGCTCGCGGGTGCGGGCATGGCGGCGAGCTTGGTGCTGCAGATATTCCTGCATGCGGAAGGGGCGTTCTCCGGCGGAAGGGCGAGCGGGAACGTAGGTACCGTCCGTCTGCATGACGGAGGCTTGGCGGTTATCGCGGAAACAGGCTTTCAGGATGTCGCGGGCGCGCTTCGCCAACTTTTTGTCATCGATGGGGACGAGCAATTCCACGCGGCGGTCCAAATTGCGGCTCATCCAATCGGCACTTGCGATGAAGACGAGGGGATCTCCGCCGTTGCCGAAACAAAAAATCCGGGCATGTTCGAGGTAGCGGTCGACGATGCTGACGATGCGGGTATGACGGCGACCGGTTTCCGTGCTCGGGAACCAGCAGCAAATTCCGCGAACGTTGAGGCGGATAGACACTCCGGCATCGGCGGCTTGCTCCAAGGCATCCATCATCTCCGGGTCATTCAGGGAGTTCATTTTTGCGTAGATGCTTGCCGGTTCGCCGCGTGCCGCGCGTTCCGCCTCTTCGCGTACCAACTCCAGCAGCCGCTCTTTCATCAGGGTCGGCGAGGGGTACATTTTGCGGAAGCGGCGGATAGCGGTCAGTCCGGTCACGCAATTGAAGAATTGGGAAGCATCTGCGCCGATGTCGTCGTCGGCTGTCAGCAACGAGAGGTCGCCGTAGAGTTTGGCGGTATCTTCGTTGTAATTACCCGTGCCGATGTGGCAGTAGCGACGCAGGATGCCGTTTTCGCGTCGGACGATGAGGAGGATTTTGGCGTGTGTTTTGAAGCCTTTCACGCCGTAGACCACCTGCACCCCGGCACGCCGGAGCAGCTCTGCCTGTGCCAAGTTATGACCCTCATCAAAGCGGGCTTTAAGCTCTACGAGGACGGTGACGTGCTTTCCGAGCTCTGCTGCGCGGGTCAATGCTGCGATGAAGCGGGAGTTCTGCGCCGTGCGGTAGAGCACTTGCTTAATAGCCAGCACATTCGGGTCAACGGCGGCTTCTTCGACGAGACGCACCACGGGTTCGTAACTTTCGAAGGGGGTGTTGATGAGGATATCCCCGCGTGCGATGTTGTCGAACATGGAAATGTCAGCATCGACGCTTGCGGGGAAGCAGGGTGACCAAGAGTCCACTTTCAGCAAATCGTGCCCCGGTTCTCGGGCAAGCCCCCCGAAGTCGACGATGCGCAGAAAACCCGGCACGCAGTAAATACATTGGGGCTCTGCCCGGAGGAGCTCCGCTAGGCGGGTCACGAGGTGATCCGGGGCAGATTGCGGGATTTCTAGGCGCACACAGTCCGAAAACTTGCGGGCGACCAACACCTGACTCATTTCCCACGCGAAGTCTCCGCCTTCCTCCTCCTGCACGGCAATGTCACCATTGCGGGTGACGCGCAGCGGGATGCAATTCAGTATCGTTTCGCCGTCAAAGAGTAGTCCGATGCAAGCTGCCGCTAGGTCTTCGAGGAGGACATAGCCGTCCTGCCCCGGGGATGCGGCATGAATGCGGCGGGGGAGGCAGTCCGGCAAGGAAACGGCGACGATGCGGCTGCCGGGCTCTCCCTGCTGAGCCAATTCGACTCCGAGTATCAGGGTTAGATTCGGCAAAATTGGGGGAGGGTCGACCTCCAGCGCGAGCGGTGAGAGCAAGGGTAGCACCTCACTCAAAAAGTATGTTTCCAAGGTGCTCCTCCGGGCTTCGTCGAGCTCAGAGACGGCAACCGGGGCAATACCCGCATCGCGCATGAGTGGTAGGAGCTCCGTCTCCAACAAATCGTACTGCGAACGCACCATATCGCGTGCGCGGCGGCGGATAAGCTCGAGTTGTTGAGCGGGTAGAAGACCGGTCAGGTCCGGTTTGCCCTTGCCACTGCGGGTTACCAACATCAATCCACCCACCCGTACTTGGAAAAATTCGTCTAAATTGCTCGCGGAAATTGCCAAGAACTTCAATCTCTCCAACAGGGGCAAATCCGCGCGACACGCCTCGTTCAAGACGCGCTGATTAAACTCCAGCCAAGATAATTCGCGGTTCAGGTACATGATTTCCCGCGCCCAGTTTAGCAAAACAGACGGCACAAAGCAAGCGGGAATGAATGCCCGCCCAATCTGCCCCACAGCCGTCCCATGAAAAATACGAGCTTCGTAGTGGACGATGACTTTGCGGCAGGAAGACACGGGGGAGATCAAGTACGAGGTACGAAGTAC
>CAYRJI010000091.1:0-7426 GCA_964424645.1 uncultured Akkermansia sp.
TCATCTAGGCTGCGGATGGAATCGATCGTGATGGTGCGGAGTTTTGAGCTCGGGCGCAGGACGCGACAATTCGGGTGCAGGAGGTCATCCGGAGAAGATGCACGCGCTCCGCACAGGTGGGCAGCGAGATTCAGGGCGAGTGCGTTTGTCTCGGACTCCGCGCCGGTGAGGAGGAGAGCGTGAGGCATGCGCCCGGTCGAGTACGCGTGCTTCAGTAAATCCATGGCGTGATTCACAGAAAAAGGCATATCACAATTCGGGGTAAGAGCCGAGGACTTTCAGCATGGGGCTACCGCGCCGTAGTTCATCTAGGCAACTTCGGAGGGGAGGAGCGAGCTCATGCCCTTCGACATCAATGTAAAAGAGGTATTCCCAAGAGATGTTGCGGACGGGGCGCGAGTCGATGCAGTAGATGTTGATACCGTGTTTTTTGAAGAGGAGGAGCACATCTGCCAGCGACCCCGGGACATGCGGCACGCCGAAGCAAATGGTAGTGCGGTCCTTTTGCGTGGGGTGGGTGTGCTGCTTGCCGATGACGGCGAAGCGGGTGGTGTTCACGGCGTTGTCTTGGATGTTCACTTCGAGCACCTGTAAGCCATTGAGCTTACCCACCAAGCTGCTTCCCAAAGCAGCCGCTCCCTTCGCACATTCCGACAGGGCTAATTTTGCAGCAGCAGCGGTGGAGGAGGTGGAAATTTGCTCCGCGTGGGGGAGGTTTTGCAGCAGCCAGCGGCGGCATTGAGCGAGCACCTGCGGGTGCGAGTAGACCACGCGAATTTCTTCGGGGCGGATATTGGCCAGCAGGCAATTCTGCACGCTTTGCATGCACTGTGCACAGATGCGGATGGACGGACTTGCCATGAGCAGGTCCATCGTCTGCGTAACGAACCCAGCTGTGTTGTTTTCGATGGGAACCACGGCGTAGTCCAGCTCATCGCGCTCGACGGCATCGAAGACATGCGAAAAGCTCGGGAAGGGGAGCAGGGAGACGCTTTCACCGAAACGCGCAAGGGCTGCTTGGTGGCTCCATGTGCCCTCCGGTCCCAAGAAACCGACGCGGAGACCGCCCTCCAACAGGTAGCCGCAGCTGATGATTTGGCGGTAGATACTCAGCAGAGCATCCTCCGGCAACACGCCCGCATTCAGTTCGGCGAGTTTGGCACGCTGGGCACTCTCACGCTCCGGTACAAAGAGCTTTCCACCTTCCCCGGCTTTTATCTCACCCACGCGGTGCACGTACCTCATGCGTTCCTTGAGCAGCTCCACGATAGAAGCATCCACCCGGTCGATCTGCTCCCGCAGCTGGTCTATCTCCTTCATGCACGCGCATTGTACCACGAATCGGGCGCAGCCGCAAGAACGAAACGAGAAGCCAACCACAGCCGTCCCAAGAAAAATACGAGCTTCGTGGTGGGCGATGGCTTTGCGGCGGGAAGACACTGGGGAGATCAAGTACGAGGTACGAAGTACGAAGTGAAGGAGTTAGGCGCAACGGAGTTGCGCAAGGGAGTTGGAGGGAGGCAAAGCCGAAATGATGAGCGGGGAATAAATCAAAGCACCCGTGAGGATGACACGTCTGTGGTATGCGAGGTCATGAAGAGGTACTCGCGTGGCACCGGCATCCATCACGCATGACACGACTCGCCATAACACTCTCATCGCGCCCGTTTTTTCTACACATCCCGATAGCTTACCACACCCGCCATTCCTTGGCTTTGCCACTTCGTACTTCGTACCTCGTACTTCCTGTTGGGCGTTTGTAACCCGCATGGGGATTAGCATAGCGGCGTTTTCCGAAAATTTTATTGGGACAGATGTGGGGGGCTATCCGAGGAATTCGTAGGTCGAAAAGACCTCGTTTTGAGGGTCACGTAACCGCATAAACGTGTGAGATGGGGAGACATCGGCACGCTCGAGCAGGATGGGGACGCCGGGTTTGGCTTGGGCTTTGTATTCCACACGCATGCGACGCAAGGGGTAGGTGATGCGCCCCACTGCCAAATCGAAAGCACGACCGGCGTTCATGTGACGGTTTGCGTCGAGATGACCCGGGACCACGGAGTCGCGCATCACTTCCGTGAAAGAGAGGTCGCTCGGCAGCGCAATTTTACGCGGGAGGTACTCCATGGGCAGGGGCTCGCAGTCCACGATGTCGGTGTAGCTTTCCCTAGGTAACACAAAGGGTTTACCTGTTTCGAGGCTGACAAAGGCACCCACAGCGAAGCTCACGACGCAGAGTTCCCCGGCTGCATCACGAATCGTCGTGTTTCGCAAGCCGTAAAAACTCTTACAACCGTGAATACCCGTCCAAACTTCCACTTCTTCCCCGTAGGCGGGTAGACGTAAAATATCTACTTGCCGAGAGACGAGAAAAACCGCCAAATGGTACTTGAGTAGGGCATCGTTGAACTTTTTGACGCGTTGGTACTGGAAAGTGCTGCAATCCTGCATAAGCATAGCTACCGACCCGGGACGCAGCAGCCCGTCCTTACCTACTTCACTGATGGCGATTGTGTGGCGAAAGGAGTACATGAGCTCTGACGCCTATTTTGTCGCACACCCCGCATTCGGTCAAGTAAAAAGGAATCCGGGGAAGAAGGCAACTACATCTGTCCCAACTAAATTAAGGGCTTAGAGGTGTGCGATGACTCAGAGACAGGAAGACACGAGGGTGATCAAGTACGAAGTATTAAAGTTGGGCGCAACGGAGTTGCGCAGGGGAGTTGGAAAGAGGCAAAGCCGGGACAACGCGTGGGGATAAATCCACGCCCCCGTGATTTGTGCAGCCTATCTAACATGTCTGTTCTAACAATGTCGGAGCTAAAACGGGGGGATTGTGCAAAAAACGGGACAAAGTTCAAAATTGTATGAAAGGGAAGATGGTATTTATAATGCTTGTCGTGAATGGGTAGAAGGAGAGACTCCGCAATTTTCAGACTCTAACAATGTCGGAGCTAAAACGGAAAAAGGGTGGGACAAAGGCAAGCACCCACCGCATGTGCCTACCGCAGGGACGGAGCCGAAAGAGGAGGGCGAATGAAGAGCAGGGCGGGAAAGGGAGGAGAAGGGACAACCGCAGGAGGCAGAGAAATAGCCAAGTACGAGGTACAAGGTATTTAAGCTAGGCGCAACGGAGTTGTGCGGGTGGGGTTAGAAGGGGAAGTCTTCTGTACTGACGGGATTTTGGGCGGGTTGTTCACGGCGCACATCGGCTCGGAGGTGTTGGCGGCGAGGGGTGATTTGCATGGCACGCTTGGGGCGCACCGGGCAGGCGTAGCTGCACGCTCCGCAACCGATGCACAGCTTGTCGTCCAGTATCGGGACAAGAAGGTTGTGCGACTTGATGGCACCGGAGGGACATACGCGGGCACAATGACCACAGGCGATGCATTTTGAGCGATCGATCTGAGCGTGCTGCCCGTCTGCTCCGTCGGGGACGAGAGAGATGGCGTGCTGTGGGCAGACTTGGACACAGGAGTTGCAGGCAATGCAAGCATTTGTGTCGCACGAGGGAACTTTCCCCTCGAAGGTACTGAGGGCTTTGGTCGGACAATGCTCCGTACATGCCCCGCATTCATTTTGTCGGCAATGAACGATGCAGCGTTCGCTGTGGAAAGAGGCAAGGGCGATTTGGGTGCGCTGTTTGTCGGGGCGGGAAATGGGGAGGATAGCCCCCTCCGGGCAGACCGAGCTGCATGCCGTGCAGTCGAAGTTACAGAAGCCCTTTGAGAAGTCGAGATGCGGCTTGAATACACCCCGTATTCCGTATTGCAGGAAAGAGGGTTGGAGCACATGCGTCGGGCAAGCGGTAATGCAGAGACCGCAGCCTGTGCAGTGGTCGAGGAAACGCGGCACGGAGACACTTCCCGGCGGGGATGTGGCGGGGGCAGAGTTCTCATTGACACCGGAGGTGGTGGGTGGCTGAGCCGGTAGAGATGCGGCAACCGCAACCGGGGCGGCTGTAGCCAGCATGCCTAAAAAGGCACGGCGGGAGTTGCCCGCGCTTGTGGAGTCCTGTTGCGACGGCGGCGGGGTGGGTAGGATGAACTCTGAACCGGGCTCGCAGAGAGGATTCACGAGGTGTGGACGCAGACCGTGCTCACAGGCAGACACGCAGTCGTAGCAATTGATGCAGCGCGAGGTGTCGACGCGATAGTTTTTCAGATCGATGCACTGGGCTTTGCAGGCACGCACACAGGCTGCGCAGCGCACACAGCCGTGCGGGTCCATGCCGATGCGCAGGAGGGGACGGAAGGAGAGAAGCCCTAGGAGAGAGCCCACCGGGCAGAAAGTATTGCAGTAGATGCGCCCACGCCACCATGCCAAGATCAGGGGGATAAGCAGCATGCCGCTCACCGGTAGGATGAGCCATCCGTAGCGCGACCATGCCGGGGAAACCGCCGACTCTCCCACCGCAAGGTCGTAGGCGTCCGATGCAAGGGGATTCACGATGGCGGCTAGGAAACGGGCGCAGATGCTGTAGGGGTCAACCCACGCTAGGACGGCAGCACCCGCGAGCAAGGAACCTGCAACTACGATGAGCAGCACGGAATAGCGCAGGATATTTCTCGGGGGGGCGTAGCGACGCGCGGGACCGGCGGGTTTCTTACCGCGCAGACGGTCCACAAAGCGGCGGAGATGAATGACGGCATCCTGTGCGATACCCAACGGGCAGACGAAGGAGCAGTACACGCGTCCGAAAATGAGGGTAACGCCTGCAAGCACAGCAAGGATGACGAGTGCCCAAGCCACGCCGCTCAGCGAGCCGAGTAGAGCGGGTATCAACTGCACACGTTCTACGGCGTGCTCCCACCATGTGGGGTCGACGTTATGGATGTTGATGAAGCCCCACAGCAGCAAGAGCGACACCGCAGTGGCACACAGAATTCGAGACCATCGCCACATGAGATGAGCTAAATGTATGAAATTGAAGCAAATATGGAGAATACGGCGGACTAAGCCAAGGAAATGCGGCGGATACTCACCTTGGAGAGTTCCTTGTAGCCGAGCCCCATTTCTGCCGCCAAATCGATGTGGCGTACATCTCCCTCGGCATTGCCCAGCAATTTTGAGGCGGCGGCGTCGACCGCCACAATATCCGTGCCGACCAGCAGGGCATGTGTCTGAATGAGGTCACTCTCATCCTTCCCCTTGGGTCCATTGCGCAGCATGGGGGCAAAAGCATCCAGCACATTGAGGTCCGGTTTGCGCAGCAGCACGCTGTCGGCGATGCACTGATGCAGGTCGTGGCTGTGGAAAAATCTCCTATCCCAGACGAGCCCCATGGCATTTTTCATGCAGGCGGTCATGCGTGCTCCACTGTGGTGCTTGAGGACGGGCATGTTGATGTACACGTCCGAATCCAGAATGGCAGAGTGGACCTTCGCGTGGGTCAGGTTTCGAGCGGCGGGGCTCTTGTGTTCTCGGTACATGCTCTCATCGGCACCGCTGATCATTTCACCTCCGGCATTTTGTACGGCTTCTTGGATGCCGCTGGTGCGGTAGGCTCGTTGCCAGTCATCGCAGGCATGGTCGAAAACGAGTACCTTCGAAGCACCGGCTTCTTTGCACAGTTTGACCATGTGCCCGACGAGGGAGGGGTGGGTGTTTGCGCTCATGTTGGGTGTCTTATCCCACGCGCAATTGGGTTTAAGGACGACAGACTGCCCGGGTTTCACGAAAGCTGCTATGCCACCCAAGGCGGACAGTGCTGCGTCCAGCATGGCTACGCGGTCGTTCCCACGCACTGCCACCAACTGCGGTGTGCCGACGGGGGCAGGTGCCTCTTCCCCGTAAGCCACGGGAAACAGCCCACCCAGTGTTTTCAACGAAAACCCGGCACCTACAGCAAATCCCAGTTTGATAAAGTCGCGACGTTTCATACTTCCCCACCGTAACCCATACTTACCGATATGTCAAGAACCAAACCTCACGCCTGTCCCAAATCCCCACATCTGTCCCAAATAAATTAAAGGCTTCGTGGTGGGCGATGACTTTGCCGCAGGGAGACGAGGAGGAACGGAAGTACGAGGTATGAAGTACGAAGTGAAGGAGATAGGCGCAACGGAGTTGCGCAGAGGGAGGAGGAAGAGGCAAAGCCGGAACGATGTGTGGGGAGAAAATCCACGCACCCGTGATGTTGAAGCCCCCTTGGTGCGCAGAGCGAGTGCGACCCGCACGGGGACTAGCATGGCAATGGTTCCCGAAAATTTTATTGGGACAGATGTGCCACCCCATGAAAAAAGAGAAAAAAATTTTGAAATGGTGTAGATACATGCGTTCCTAATGCGTACTCATAGATGGGGTCGGGTGATCCGACCGAAACTGGAAACGAATATGAAAACGCGGCTTTGGCATACAGTGATGATGGTGTGGATGTGCTGCGCCGCTGCCGTACATGGGACGGTAGTGGAGGTGGAGGGACGTGCTCCGGCGGATGAGCCGATGGCGCGTTCACAAGCCCTCGCAGATGCTCTGCGTGAAGCTGTGCGCACGGGTGCCGGGGTGGATTTGGTGAGCGAATCGCAGACCAAGAACTTCACGTTGGAGTTCGACCGGATGTTCTCCCGTGCACGCGGGTACGTCAAAAAGTACGAGGTGGTGTCGACCGGTACTTCGGCAGACGGATTCTACGTGGTGAAGGTCAAGGCGGATGTCGGCGAGGGGATGCCGGACACGAATGACAAGCTTACATTGCAGATGATGGCGCACGAGCACCAAGCCCCGCGTGTGGCGATTCGCATCGATGAGCAAATAGAAGGGGTACAAAATGGGACTTTGGCATCCGATTGGCTGCGCAATGTTGCCACGGAGTGCGGCTTGCGCGTGGTGGAAGTCAATCGCACTCAGGGCGAGGGCGGAATGATGGCGAAGCGGGCGGAGGCACTCGGGCGCAGTCAGGAGGCAGCCCTGCGTGCACAGGGTGCAGTGTCCGGCTGCGACTACCTCATCGAAGGCACCGTGGTGGGCAGTAGTGCGGGAGAGCAGTCGTTCTACGGCAGCAAACCGGGTAAGAAATACTCGTTGGGTCTTAACTTAAGAGTGTCGGACGCCGCTACGGGTGTGGTCATCCTCGCGGAAAATGCTCCGTCGCGCGATATTCTCATACGCCGCGTCAGCTCGGACACGGCGGCGGCACGCGAAGCGGTGCGGCAGCTCCTCGAAGGGAGCCCGCGAGTCGCCGACTCAGACACCGGGATGAAGCTCATCCGCCGCATTTTTGCGCATTGGGCAGCGGAGATGGACTTGGGTTCGGTCTGTAAACTGGAGTTTACCGGCATGGACCTCGCCACAGCGCAGAAGCTGAAGGAGAAGCTTTCCGCCGTGCAGAATGTCGGGTCGGTGTGGATACGCAGTGTGGACCCCGCCGGTGTATCCGTGGTGGATTGCGAGGCACGCTTGCAGCCCTTGGAATTGGCGGCAATCA
>CAYRJI010000092.1:0-7359 GCA_964424645.1 uncultured Akkermansia sp.
GCGGGAAGGGCAGCAATGCCACGGGAGCATTCGCCTCCGCATCCAGAGAATGGGGACTCTTCCATGTCTCCTGTGCAGGGGACAGGGGTGACAGGATGCAGGCGCACATAAGCAGAAGAAAGACTCGCAGTATCATCACCAAATGTACGGCGCGACGATCAAATTTCTTACATCCACATCGCAGTTGTCCCAAGAAAAATACGAACTTTGTGGTAGGCGATGACTTTGAGGCAGGATGATACGGGGGACCGGAAGTACGAGGTACGAAGTACGAAGTGAAGGAGTTAGGCGCAACGGAGTTGCGCAGGGGAGTCGGAAGGAGGCAAAGCCGAAACGACGCGTGGGAATCAAATCCATGCACCTGTGATGTCGAAGTCCCCTTGGTACGCAGAGCATCTGTAAACCGCATGGGGATTAGCATGGCGGCGATTTTCGGGAATTTTATCGGGACGAGTGTGGAGAGAAAAAATTGCTTAACCGAATTTACTTGTCATGTCGAGGGGAGGGGGGTAGGATGAGCAAGATGAAGAGTGGAATTCATAATTGGCTGAAGTTTGTTTACGCCGTGGGACTGCTTGTCGCGGTGTTTCTGACGGTGGTGTTGCCCGAGAGTGCGGCGCAAATTCCCGTGACCGTGTGTCCTTCATGCGGTGGCTATGGGCGCGCGAGTGGGGCGGTGCCCTGCGTGCAGTGTCGCGGTGCGGGAATGGTACGCCCGGATGGCAGTATGATCAATGGTGTCAACACCGGCATCCGTAGGGGGCTGAGTCCGCGTACGTCGAACATCGCCCTCTACGTCTGTCCTTCGTGCGGCGGCTATGGGCGCGCGAGTGGGGCGATGCCTTGCGTGCAGTGTCGTGGAACCGGCATGGTACGCGCGGACGGCAGCATGGTCAACGGAGTCAACACCGGTCTTCGTGTGGGGCTGAGCTCGGGAACGCCGAGCACGCCTATCATTGTATGTCCGACATGCAACGGGTCCGGCAGCATGGGGGGACCGTGTCTGCGCTGCCACGGGCGTGGGATCATAGGTGACCCGAGGCATTAAACGCCCGGAGTAGAGCGGTAGTTTTGTTGCGGGGAAACGAAGGGGGGAAGGAAAGGCGAACGAGGTGCCGGGCGGGAAGAGGGGAGGAAGAACGACCGTAGGGGGCGGGGCAATAGCCAAGTACGAAGTACGAGGTACGAAGTACGGAGTATTTAAATTAGGCGCAACAGAGTTGCGTGGGATGTGGAGGCGAAGCCGGGGAAAAGGGTGTGTGGTTTGGGGGAGAGGAGAGGCGGGGCGTGGCGAGTGTGACGGGGAGGGGGGAGAGGTGTGAGTGGGTGGGATGGTGAGGAGTTAGTCGTACCAACCGAAGAGACCGTGACCGAGGTCGAGGGAACGGATGGCAGAGATGTCAGCTTCGGAGAGAGAGAAGTCGAAGATGTCGAGATTTTCTGCCATACGGGCTTTGTGAGTGGATTTGGGGATGGGGCAGATACCGCACTGCACGAGGAAACGCAGGGCAACCTGAGCCGGGGACTTGCCGTAGGAAGAGCCGATGCGCGAGAGCAGGGGGTTCGTGAAGATGCCCTGTTTCCCGCAGGCGAGGGGAGACCAAGCTTGGGGCACAATGCGCAGTTTGCGGTAGAATTCTAGGAGCTCCCGCTGCTGGCGAAAGGGGTGGAGCTCCTGCTGGATGACCTGCGGCGTGACGTCCGTGTGGTGCAAAATACTATCCAAGTCACTGCCGTAGAAGTTGCTCAAGCCGATGGCGCGCAGCTTACCACGGTCATACAAACGCTGCATGGACTGCCATATTGCCACGTCCCCACCCATGGGCCAGTGGATGAGCAGGAGGTCTAGGTATTCCGACCGCAATTTACGCAAGGAAGCATCGACGCTTTCTTCCACGTGGTGGGCACTCTGCAGTTTGGTGGTCAGGAATAACCGCTCCCTCGGCACACCGCACTCCGCCACGGCATGCCCCACTCCTTCTTCATTGCCGTACCACTGAGCTGTGTCAATGAGACGGTAACCGCAGTCCACGGCATCCCGCACGCAGCGGACGACTTCCCGGTTGTTTATTTGGTACACGCCAAAGCCGATACACGGCATGGCAACGCCATTGTTGAGAACGATGTTATGCATGGTACGAAAGCTGCGATAGTATACGACGATGTTGTCACGCGATTATACGAAAACTCAGCGCACGCGACGCGACTCGTGCACGGCGGAGAGGAGCATGGAGGCGTCCTTGAGACCGGGGGCGAGTTCGACGCCGGAGTTCAGGTCGATGCCGTCCGGGTGACAGAGGGCGAGGAGACGGGGGATATTTCGGGCATTGAGACCGCCGGCGAGGATCCAGGGGTGGGGAAAGCGCACGTGGGCGAGGCGAGAGACATCCCAAGAATGACCGGTGCCGCCGGAGCCGATGCGCTGACCGGCATCCAGCAGGTAAAGGGCACAGAAGGGAGCCCAAGTATCCAAGAGTTGCTGAAGGGCGGGGGTGCTGCCGCAACGCTCCGGCCAGACGACGCGAATGACCCGCTCGGGACCGATCTGCTTGGCGTCCTCAATAGTTTGAGCACCATGTAGTTGAGCATAATTGAGGTGAGCGATCTCCATGATACGGAGGATTTCGGGAGCGTTTTGTTTGACGAAGACACCCACACGGGCGGCAAAGCGGGAGTGAATGGAAGCGGCACGTTCCGGGGTGATACTGCGAGGGCTGCTGCGATGGAAGATAAAGCCGATGAATTGGGCACCCATGGAGAGCGAGGCGTCCACCGTACCGGCATGTGTTTGCCCACACACTTTGATGAAGGGGAATTTGGGCGTCATGGTTTTCGGAGGAGATGACGGAGTTTAAGAGAAGGGTTGGGGGACCGCATGAGAGAGGTGCCGATGAGAGCGGCATCGAAACCGGCAGCTGCGGCGTCTAGGAGGTGAGAGTACTCGCTCATAGCACTGGCAGCTATCCAGACTTCCCCCGGTTCACGCAGGGAAGCAAGGCGCAGACAAGCAGCGCGGTCGGTGGTGAACGATTCTAGGTTACGGGCGTTTACTTGGATGATGCGAGCACCGCTTTCTCGGGCGGGGGCAAGTTCGCTGCGGGAAAATATCTCCACCACGGCATCGAGCCCGTGGGATTCAGCCAGCTCGCGCAGGGCGCGCAGTTTTCCGGGGTCCGGAGTGAGGGCCACGATGAGCAGTATCGCGCTCGCAGGAGTGGCAAAAGATTCGCGTACCTGCAATTCATCGAACAGGAAATCCTTGCGCAGAAGGGGGAGACCGGCTGACGCGGCGGCACGCAGGTCGTCAAGCCCGCCGTGAAAATAGGCGCGTTCGGTGAGCACACTCACGCACATGGCACCCCCGGCGGCGTAGGCGAGGGCAATACGGCGGGGGTCTGCCGCAGCATTGATCGCCCCGGCGGAGGGAGAGCTGCGCTTGAATTCGGCTATCACCCGCAGGGGCTGCCCGGGCGGGAGGGGAGATTGCAGGGCACGCAGGAAGCTCGGACGGGGGCAGGAGAGCGGCGCGGGCACGGCGAGACGCAGAGCCCGCAGCTCCTCCTGTTTCGCATCGATAAAGCGTTGAAGATTCATCCTTTTTTACTCCATTCGGAGACCACACGCATACCTACGCCATCGAGGAGGGCACGGCGAGCGCGGGCGGCGCATTCCTGAATGGGCAAATCCGGCTCAAACAAACGGACACCCAGAGCCACATTCAGCGCGACCATGTCCATCATCGCTTTCGTGCCGCAGCCACTGAGGATGGCACGGAGGGCGGAGGCGGCTTCCTCCTTGCTCTCCACGCGCAAGTCTTCCTGCGAGGGACACGCATCGGTGAAGCCCCATTCGGCGGGGATGAGGGGGAAGTCCTCTGTGTGTTTACCCCGCACGAGACAAGCTGTAGCCGGACCGAAGGTCGTGAGCTCATCGTAGCCCTGTGCGCCGCAGAAGACGTAAGCACGGGTGTAGGTGCCACTTTCCGCGAGGGTACGCGCCACTAGGGGCACTATCTGCGGCGTGGCAACACCCAGCATCATCAGCGGCGGTTTACTCGGGTTAATCAGGGGACCGAGCAGGTTGAACAGGGTGCGTACACCCAGCTCCCGACGTATCGGACCGATGAATTTGAAGCAAGGGTGGAAATGCGGGGCGAACGCGAAGGCAAAGCGGCAGGAGGCAAGGGAGGCGCGGATGCCCGCCGGGTCGAGGTCGAGCGGGTAACCGAGAGCTTCCAGAGCATCGGCGGCTCCGCTGGAGGAGGAAGCGGCGCGGTTGCCGTGCTTCACGATGCGGTAGCCCATACCGGCGAGAGTCAGGGCGGTGGCGGTGGAGCAATTGAAGCTGTGCTTGCCGTCACCTCCGGTGCCCACGACGTCCGCATACACCCCTCCGACATCCTCCACCGGGCATGCCCGTTGCAGCGCGTTGTGCACGGCGGCGTACATTTCATCGGCAGTTTCCCCTTTCGCACGCAGTGTAAGAAGCAGAGCTCCTGCCTGCGCGGGTGAGAGGTGCCCGTCCATGAGTTGAGCGAAAGCGAAGTCCGCTTGCTGAGCCGAAAGGTTCTGACCTTCGGCGAGTAGTTCGAGAATGGTAGCTATTTGCATAGGATGATGTAGATTGAAGAGAGATTAGACCCGCAGCGCGGTGGATTGTGTACGATCGTTTTCATATACGCTTTTCCGTGCTTCATGTTATGGACGTAGGGAAGTTGGCAATCAGGCGAATTCCTTCCGGGGTGAGGATAGATTCCGGGTGATATTGCACACCGACCCACGGACGATCTTTGTAACGCATGCTCATCACCTCGCCGTCTTCATCGCGTGCCGTGACTTCCAACAGGGGGTGGTGCTCCGGCACCTTGACGACGAGAGAGTGGTAGCGACCGATTTGCATGGGGGAAGGAATCCCTCGGTAGAGACCTGTGCCGTCATGCGAGATGATGCTCGTTTTGCCGTGCATGACTTTGGGACCGCGCACCACCTCGCACCCGGCATGAACGCCGAGGCATTGGTGCCCGAGGCATACGCCCAGCACCGGGACGCGGTGCGGTAGACGCGCCAAAAATTGCAGACACAGACCGGCGTGCTGCGGCGTACTCGGACCGGGGGAAAGCACGACGGCTTCCAACTCCGGAGAGACGGACAGGTCGAGCAGACGCGGGTCATCGTTCGTAAGTACGACGGGTTCGCGACCGGTGCGCAAAAAGTACTGCACGATGTTGTAGGAGAAGGAATCGTAGTTGTCGATGAAGAGGAGCATGGACAGAAAAAGGTCAGAGTTCGCCGGAGTAGAGGATGGTATCGATGATGCGCCCCTTATTTTGGCACTCCATCCACTCGTACTTGGGGTCAGAATCGTAGACGAGACCCGCGCCGGTCTGCCAGTAGAGACAGTTACCGCGTCGCCAGACGGAGCGGATGGTGATACCCGTGTCGAGGTGGACGGCATCTTTGTCCAGCCCGAGCCATCCGATGCACCCGGCGTAGGGACCACGGGGGACTTGCTCGATTTCGCGGATGATCTGCATGGCACGCAGTTTGGGAGCACCGCTCACTGTGCCCGCCGGGAAGGTGCCCGCCAGCACATCCAGCGCGTCCTTGCCCGGGGCAAGTTGCGCAGTGATTCTGCTGGTCATGTGCATGACGTGCGAGAAGCGTTCGACGTCCATGAGGCGTTCCACCTGCACGGAGCCGCCCGTAGCCACACGCCCCAGATCATTGCGACCTAGGTCAACGAGCATCACGTGCTCGGCACGCTCCTTGGGGCTGGCGAGCATCTCCGCCGCAAGTGCTTCATCTTCAGTTGCATCGCGACCGCGACGTCGGGTGCCGGCGATGGGGGAAAGGAGGAGTTTGCCGCCGGTGCACTGCACCATCACTTCCGGAGACGCGCCGAACAGTTCCATATCGCTGAAACGCATGAAAAACATGTAAGGCGAGGGGTTGATGCCGCGCATACGGCGGTAGAGGGTGAAGCTGTCGCCCTCGAAGGGGGCACAGCACTGACTTGCCCCGACGACCTGAATGGCTTCCCCATCATGCAACATTTGCCGCACCTTTTGCACACCCACCTTATACTCCCGCTCGGATGGACGGTGCTCTGCTTCTCCGACGGCAAAGGTGCCAGGGTGACAGTTCATGAGCGCGGGCATGTTGACGATGTCGCGCGGGGTGCCGATGCTCAGTTGGTAGAGCTTATTGTAGACGTGGTCGAAGACGAGAACGGTGGCGGCGAGGACCAGACGGCACTCGGCGTCCTTGATGTCCAGAGATTCCGCCAGTTTGGGCTGAAAGACGGCTGCCATTTCGTAGCCCCAGTATCCGTACAACGCACGCGCGATCGGTGCCATCTGCGGATTTTCTGTCACAATCTCCACGGCACGCATCAACTCCCTGAGACCCTGCATGTAGGGCATGCCGTCGTAAGCTTTCAGCCCGGCGACCGAGGAGTCGTTCACTCGGACACCTAAGTTCCCGTCTCGGCACGAGAGTTCACACAGGTAGTCTGTCGCGATGACACTGTAGCGTCCCCAACGTCCATCCACTTCGGCACTCTCCAGCAGGATAGCCTCGGGGTTCTGCCGCGATATCTGCATGTACAGGCGGATGGGAGTCTGTGTGTCGCCCTCCGCGAGGCGGCGGCAGCTCTGTGACAGGGTGATTTTTGGGGACTCATTCATGGTGATTTGTCATCCGGGGGAAGGGGAACGGCACGAGAAAAACGCTTTGACTGTCCGGAGCCAAAGCGTTCAATGAGTTATCTTCTTCTGCACACACATTGTGCCCTCGGCTACCGGACATACGCTCACACAAAGCACCGCCACCGCAGCCCCACCGGGCGCGCCGTACTCTCTTTACTCGTATACCGGTCATCCACCTCACCCGCTATCCTAAATACGTTCAGCGACAAAAACAAGACTTTTTTACGTCATCATTCTGAATTTCCCCATTTCTGTGCGGCAGACCACCACAGCCGTCCCAAGAAAAATACGAGCTTCGTGGTGGGCGATGACTTTGCCGCAGGGAAACGGGGAGGGGGTCAAGTACGAAGTAGCAATGCTGCGGCGTGCGGTATGTGGTAAGGAGGAGGGAATGGTGGGGAGGTGCGTGTGTTACGGGAAGGTAGGGCAGAGCGGGTGAGAGTGGCGTGGGCGATGGGAAACCGGACACGGACTGTAGGCAGGTGCCAACATGTCGCACACGAGTGCCCTTGCGATGATTATTTTCTTCATCACTGTGTCTCCTTAGTTTTAAGGGAGGGAGGTTCCCCGCCTACGCTCTTAATCTGTCCAGTCCTCCATGTCAGGTACAAAGGTACCCCCCTGACTCGGCGTTGGTGCCACCTTGACACCCT
>CAYRJI010000093.1:0-7187 GCA_964424645.1 uncultured Akkermansia sp.
TGATGCGCGGGGTGGCGCGGGAACTCGGGCATCCCGTGGCAGCCCCGAGCGCGAACCGCTTCGGACACATCTCCCCTACATCGGCTGCTGCCGTGCTTGAGGAGCTCGGTGGGCGAATACCCTTGGTCATCGATGCCGGGGCATGCTCCGAAGGGTTGGAAAGCACCATCCTGCAACCGTGCTTGGACGAAAAGGGAAAGGCAGCTGTGATTTTGCTCCGCGAGGGTCCCATCACGCGAGAAAAGCTGCGCGGGATATGTCGGGTCTTGAAGCCGACGCACAGAGGGGAGGCAGTGCCCAACGCGCCGGGGCAGTTGAGCTCACACTATGCGCCGCGTAAACCCCTGTTGCTCTGTGATCCGCGCGAAACGTTTGCGCCGACGGCAGGGGTGCGCTACGGACTCATCAGTTACCAAGGCGACTCCCCCTTGGCGATGCAGGGGGGGTGGGCGGAGGTCATGGCACTCTCGCCCGGGAGTGCGCGCTTGGCGGAAGCGGCCGTCCGACTTTTTGCGGTGATGCGAGCCATGGACGCACGGGGCGGGGTAGATTGCATCGTGGCGGAGGCTCTGCCGGAAGTCGGCTTGGGGCGCGCCATGATGGACCGATTGCGCCGTGCCGCCGCTGCGCGACCTCTCAGCGCGCCGAGCGATGCTGCCAGCGGGACGCGAGGTGAGAGCACACCATGAGCTGTACTTGGTGAAAAACGATGAGCGGCAGCAACAGATTGTTGTCCAGCCCGCCGAAGATTGCCAGCATCATGGGGGCACCGACAGCTAGGCTCTTTTTAGACCCGCAGAAGAGGGTCGTCACACTGTCGGTCCAAATAAAATGCAGGGCTTTGCATGACATCCAGATAATACCTTGAATCAGAAGTAAGAGGAGCAGGGATGCGAGGATGATGCCTGCCAGACGGACGGCGGAGAGCTGCTGCCAGTATCCTTGGACGGTGGCGGCAGAGAACGAAGTGTAGACGACGAGCCAGATGGTGAAGCGGTCGTTGGCAGAAACTAGGGCGTGATGGCGGTCTGCCCAAGGTTTCAGGCGTTTGTGGAGGAGTTGTCCGAGGAGGAAGGGAAGCAGGACTTGGCAGCTGATGGTGAGCACGGCTCCCGGTCCCACGTTTGAGCTTTGCACCCCATCGAGAGAGAAGAGCACACCCACCAGCAGCGGCGTGAGAAATACTCCGAAGAGACCGGAAATCGAAGCGGCGCACACAGCTGCCGGTACATTGCCCCCGGCTATGGAGGTGAAGGCGATACTGCTCTGCACGGTAGAGGGCAGGCAGGCGATGTAGAGAAAGCCCGCAAACAGCGGTGCCCCCACCAAGGGTTCCAGCACCCCGCGTCCCATCCACACCACTACCGGAAACAGCACGTAGGTGGAGAGCAGCACCGCACCCTGCAACCGCCAATGCAGGATGCCGTCCACCACGGATTTGCGGGAGAGTTTGACGCCGTAGAAGAAGAACAACAGCACGATGGCAGCCTGCGTGAGCCACTCAAAATAAACGGATACCGTACCGTGGCAGGGTAGCAGAAACCCTAGGAGGATGCACACAACGATGCCGGTGGTCAAGTTCATGCGCCCCGAACGATAGGTAGATTCACGTATACCTCGCGACGGTTGTGCGCCGTTAGTTTGAAGTGTCCGTGCGGTGGGGAGGCGGGGAGACCGGAACCTCTACTTGCGGGGCGGAAACTCATACGTGATGCGCCCGGATGTCAGGTTCAACACGAGGTATGCCTGAAAATTCTTGCCGGTTTTGCGACTCACAAAGTCCTTGATGAGCGGGCTCTTACCCTTACTGAGCAGGGACTGCACGAGCTCGGCATCCACAGAGACCCCGCACATTTCCTTGGGTATCAGGAGAGGACGGTTATTTTTGCCGAAGGTTACTCCCTCCACACTCCAGCCCTCGGGGGTATCCAGTAGGGCGTGCTCGCCCTTGCCCTTCACGGATACGTTGCCGTGCTTGACGGTCTGGGAGAGGTCTCGCTGTGCCGCAGCGGGTGCCGTTGTTTTCTTTTTCGATCTGTCCGCCTTTTTTTCGCGGGGGGGGAATTCGAAAGTGACCCCGCCCTTGGCTTCATCGAGCTTGAGGAAAGCCTCGAAAGTTTTGTGAGTACGCTGGGAGGTGAAGCCGGTGAGCAGCTCGCTCTTCCCCTCGGCGAGCACACGGCGTATGTCCTCTAGGGTCAACTGTTTACCCAGTATGATGCGGGAGACGCTGAAGCCCTTGCGGGTGGAATTGGGTCGCGGGAAATCCGGGATACTCCATTTTTTGTCATCTTCGAACAACTCGAGCTGCTCGTGCCCGAGCACGTCCACCTTCCCCAGCGAATGACTTGCATCCGGTGCCTTTTCGCTGTCTTCCGCTTTCTCGTCCTCGAAGAAAAACTCCACTTTCCATGCCCCCTTATTGTCAGCGGGGGGCAGGAGATGCAGACCGGCACTGAAGCTCTTCCCCAAGCGCGAGCGGAAACCCTCGGTGACCGGCAGCTCACGCTTGCAAATCAGTTCGATCAGTTGTTCATCATTCAAGCGGAGACCCGCATGCAGCCGCCGAATGTGGAATTTGCAATTCGTGCAGACCACGGAGTCTTGGCGACTCACGAGCTTCATTTCTCCGCATGCCGGGCATGCGATGGGGAGCTCCGTCGTCTTGCCTCCCTGCATAAATTTCTTCACTGCATCCACAATCTCAGTGGTGTACGCACGAATACCCTCCATGAAGACACTGCGTTTCAGTTTCCCATTCTCCATTTGTTTGAGACGATACTCCCACTCGCCGGTAAGCTCCGGACTGGAAAGGGTGCCGACGCCTATCTGCCCGAGCAGATCGATGAGGTCCATCCCGCGCCGCGTGGCCACGAGGTTCTTGCCATCGCGCGTAACGTATTCTTGGGCAAGCAAACCCTCGATGATGGACGCGCGGGTGGCAGGGGTGCCCAGCCCCCGCTCCTTCATGGCAGATGCCAACTCATCGTCATCCACCAGTTTTCCCGCATTTTCCATGGCAGTGAGCAACGTCGCTTCCGTGTACGCCGGAGGCGGCTTTGTCGCATCTTCTACCGCTTCCATCTCGGTAGCCTGTACCGTTTCTCCCTGTTCCACACGGCAGAGCTCATCCTTCTTCTTGCGGTCTGCGTTGTACAGGACGCGCCACCCCGGGCTGAGCAACACGCGCCCGTGCGAGTAGAACAGGTCTTTCCCAGCGTCCGTGGTGACGGTGGTGATGCGCTCGGTATCTTCAAACTCGGCATTGGGCATAAAGACACCCAAGAAACGCTGCACCACGAGGTTGAAGATGCGGGCGGCATCCCCACTCAGGTTCACAAACTTGCCCGTGGGGATGATGGCAAAGTGGTCACTGACTTTTGAGCTGTCGAACACGCGCTTGCTCGGGCGGATGCCTTTTGCCTCGATAATGGATCGCGCAAACGCGTTGTATTCCGGCAGGTTGTCGGCAATTCCCTGTACCGTACGCGTTACCGTCCGCATGTAGTCATTCGGAAGGAACTTGGAGTCCGTGCGCGGGTAGGTGAGGACTTTGTGCTTTTCGTAGCACTCCTGCGCCAAACGCAGGGTACGGCTCGCAGAAAAACCGAAGCGATTGCTGGCTTCCTTTTGCAGGGAGGTCAGATCAAAGAGCAGGGGAGCCGGCATACTCACCGGTTTCTTGCGTTCCTTCACCTCCCCGCTCTTCCCCGTGCAACGCTCCACTATTCGGGCAGCCGTCTCCGCATCCCATATCCGTTCACGTGTACGCTGAGTGTTCGTTTCATCGCGTTTGATGTTGGGGTCTATCCACTTTGCCCCGTAGGTGCCGGTTTTTGCCGCAAAGGTGGCATGTACTTCGTAGTAGGTTTCCGGGGTGAATGCGAGTACTTCTTTCTGCCGCGCCGCCAGAATAGCCAAAGTCGGCGTCTGAACCCGCCCGGTCGGGGTCACCAAAAAGCCCCCGGCAGAGGATTGCAGTACGGTGAGAGCCCGTGTGCTGTTGAGCCCCACCAGCCAGTCCGACTCCGAGCGACACACGGCGGCGTCCGCTAAGTTCAGCATTTCCTCGTTGCTCTTGAGGTGCTGCCACGCGTCCAAAATGGCGTCATCCGTCATGCTCTGCATCCAAAGCCGGTACAAGGGCTTGCGGATACCGCCGAAACGGATGATATTGCGGAAAATGAGCTCCCCTTCGCGCCCGGCATCGCAGGCATTGACCAAGGAGTCAACCTCTTTGCTGCGTGCCAATTTGAGTATCTTCCTCAGGCGATCCGCCGACCGCGCTATCGGCTCGAGCTCCATCTCTGTCGGCATCACCGGCAGGTATTCCATCTTCCACGGCAGTCCCTTCCCCTCCCTCGTCTGCGGTTTCTTTTGCTCCACCAGATGTCCCACCGCCGACGTGATGATGAGTTTGTCGTTGCGGAATCCGCCACCTTCTTCCTTCACGAACTTCCCGTATTTCTTCCCGAGCACACGCGCCAAATCTGTCGCCACACTCGGCTTCTCCGCGATGATCAGCTGCTTGCCCATAAAACGTCAGGAGATTTACCCCACTAGGTAAACCCATCTCGCCCCTTCCGTCAAGCATGAATTATGGCATAGCAACATTTGGTCACAGCCGTCCCAAGAAAAATACGAGCTTTGTGGTGTGCGATGACTTTGCGGCAAGACGCGTGGGAGATCAAGTACGAGGCGCACACGAGGTACTTCGTACCTCGTACTTCCTCTTAGTCCAGCGGCACGAGTTCGTACTTACGCGTGCCGATCCCCATTTGCTCGCCGTATTCGAGCTGGTGCAGTCCTTCTCGGCTTTCGATGCGTTCCTTGAGGTCGTGCAGCTCCGCCTCCGGCAACTTGTAGAGCAGGTCAATACACGCTTGGTCGAGTGCCACAATATCGGTGGATGCCAAGATGCCGATGTCGCGAGCTTTGGGAGGTTCAGCGTCTACTCCCGCGCAATCACAATCCACGGACATGTTGCGCATGACATTGATGAAGGTGATATGCTTGCCGAAGAGGTCGAGCGTGGCTTTCGCCGCTTCTACCATGTTCTCCATGAAGAGAGATTTTGTACTGCCCCACGGATTCCCCGGCGTCGACCCGTGCACCATGCCCTTACCTACCTTCCCGTCCACGCATCCGATCGCTATATTTTTGATAGAGCCCCCAAAGCCACCCATGGTGTGCCCCTTGAAATGCGTCAACACCACCATGGAGTCGTAGTTGAGGATATTTTTGCCCATACTCATTTCTTGGAAGTGCTTGCCGCCTTTCACCGGCAGCATCACCGCGCCCTCCTCGTCCATGATGTCTACCGGACAAAATGTCCACCCATTGATCTTGAGTGTTTCCCGATGTTTCTCCGTGGTGTTGCGCCCGCCCTCGTACCGCGCATTGGTTTCCACCAGACAACTGTCGGGTATCGCCTCCTGCAGTGCCTTGACCATGGGCACCGGAAGAATATTCGGTCCGTGCGGCTCCCCGGAATGCCACTTGATCGCTACCTTCCCTTGGATGCCTTCTTTCACGTGGCTATACACCTTGAGCAACCCCACCGGGCTGATGTCCCGCGTGAAGTAGACCTTCGCCACCGGTTGTTCGGGCGGCGGCGGTGCCGTCTCCTCTTGCTGCTCTGCCATTACCCCAAGTGCTCCCATCGCCATCGTCGTCATAATATGTGTGATCGCTTTCATAGGTAGAAGTAAGGAGGTCTCTCCCCTCCGTCTCCCTTCTTCCCAACCTTATACCACATCCACCCGCAGAGAGTCAAGAAGCAAGTGTGCTGGGAGAAAAAAAGTTTGGAGTGAGGCGGCACCACACCTGTCCCGAATAAATTAGAGGCTTCGTGGTGGGCGATGACTTTGTCGCAGGGAAACGGGGAGGGAATTAGGCACGAGGTACGAAGTACGGAGTGAAGGAGTTAGGCGCAACGGAGTTGCGCAGGAGAGTTGGAAGGAGGCAAAACCGAAACGATGCGTGGGGAGTAAACCAATACGGTTGAGAGGTTGATAGCAGATGTTTTTTAAGGATGAGCGCATCAAAACGGCACACCATTCCTCCCTTTGATCAAATCACGTAGTTCCTTGAAGTCTTGGGGCAAATGTGCATCCCTAGAAATAAGGTCGCGCAGGACAATGATGCTTTTCTCTCTGCCCTCTATCGGATTACCATCCTTCCCAAGAATCTTAAAGTACTTATTATTATGTATGAGAGAATGAAGAATTCTTTTACCGGGAATGTAGGATATCCACCCTCCGACGTTCCATTCAAGCTCTGAGGCGTCTCCCCGTAGCAGATATAAGTATTCGTTGAACAACTGCTTCAGGCGACGCGGGGCAACAGCTCCGCTGGTGTTTGTTGCTTTTGACTGAAACTCAGGCATGGACAAGAGTTTATCCAAAGCACTTTTTTCGTCGGGGTAATCTTCAGTGGAGGACGGAGCCTTGATCCAATCCGCTTTGAGTTCTTCCCGGATTGTAATAATCACGTTGCGGACAGCGGTTAGATAGAGATTCTTCCGGGCGTAACTGAGGACTTCGTCCATCATAGCCTGCTCCTTGCCTTCGTCTGCGTATCGAGAGTGGACGAGAAAGTCCGGATCTAGGAAATAGTTTTCAATTTCCTTTTTTCGCTATATAAGGAGGTTACCTTCGCCCTTTCGGAAGAGTGCCCACGATTTTTCCACGAAAGCATCCCCAATACCGTCTCTATCGATGAGGAAGTAATAGCCGGGCGCAACACCTCTGAAAGCACGAGAAGCGGAACTGATCCCACTTGAACAACCAATAGGTTTAACGGTGATATCGACCAATTTTTCTAAGATAGTTAGGTCAATAGATTCTTGATTGCCTTCAACGAAAAGAATTTTCGATCTACCGAGGGAAATCTCCGAAGGGTCAAGGATGGAGCGAAGAGATTTCATCTCAGGATAGTGGCAGGATTTAACCGAGGATGAAGCGCGAGCGTGCTTCGACAGAGCCCATAATCTGTTCCGAATGAGTAGCCATAATATATTGATTGGAAGGGGCTAGGGATAACAGATCACGGATGAACAACTTATGCCACAGCAAATTCAGGTGGAGTTCCGGCTCATCGATGAGCACCACGTGGGGACGCCCCTTGGTCAGGAGCCATATCAGGAAGAGTGTGGAAACGATCTCCTTTTGCCCGGAACTCAAGCT
>CAYRJI010000094.1:0-6897 GCA_964424645.1 uncultured Akkermansia sp.
TTTCTTGGGACGGCTGTGGTTTTTTGGGGGGGGATCGGTTGGGTTATGCTGGTCAAATGGGGTAGAGTGTGGTAGGATGCGGGGGATGGATGGGAAGGAGATCGAAGCGAAACTGGGCTACCGGTACCGGAACAAGGCACTGCTGAGGCAGGCACTCACGCATCCGAGCACGGAGCATGGGCGCACGGGTCCCTCGGACTACGAAAGGTTGGAGTTCCTAGGAGATGCCGTGTTGGAGTTGGTCGTTTCGCACAAGCTTTACACCGAGCACACCGAGGCGGACGAAGGGGAACTGACCAAAATGCGCGCCGCCATCGTGAGTCGGCAGCATCTGGCGAGTATCGCACATGAGTTGGGGATAGGTCAACACGTCATCATCAGTCCGAAATTGGAGGCGGGCGGCGGGCGCAGCTCCGTTTCTGTTCTGGGAAACACGTTAGAAAGTTTGGTGGGCGCGATCATGCTGGATTCAAACTTTGATACAGCTTACGCTGTGGCGCACCGCCTACTGCAGAAAAGCCTACAGGAAGCCTGCCCGGCGGGGGCTACCAATCCGAAGGGTGACCTCCAAGAGCTTCTCCAAGGTTTGAACAAGCAGCCGCCGGTCTATCACGTGCAACAATTGCAGGAACTACCCCCACTCTTCGAAGCCACTGCCATATGGGATGGGCGGGAAATAGGCATCGGAGTGGGCAGCGGGAAAAGGAGAGCGGAAACAGCTGCCGCGCTGGCTGCGCTGGACGACGTCCGCGCCGGGCGGGGGTGGGCACGGGAGTTGAGAGCGCATTATGAAGAACGCGACGGAAAGAAACCATGAAGGACTGTTGCAAAGTCAATGCAGAAATGCCCGGAGATGAAGAAATCTGCGATTTGGCAGACTTTTTCAAGGTCTTTGCAGATAGCTCGCGGATCAAGGTCCTGTGGGCTCTGCACCACGGAGAAATGTGCGTGTCCCATCTGGCGGAGCAACTCGGAATGAATACACCGGCTATCTCTCACCAGCTCAAAATCCTACGCCAGTGCCACCTCGTGCGCACTCACCGGGAAGGTCGAAAGATGTATTACCGCTTGGCAGATGACCACGTACAGAGTATCCTAGAACTCGGGGCTGAACACATGCGCGAATCCCGTCGCCCCAATGCATAGCGATGAACGGTGGTTTGCTATTTTCAATTTTTCCTGTTTGTGGGGGAAATTGAAAATAGGTCAGAACGGCAGAGGGATGGGGGGATGGGTGGGAGGAAGCAGGAAGTCGCGCAGGGAGAGGAAAATGATGCCATCGTCATCACGGTGGGGTTCAATGGGGTCATTGACGATAATGAGTTTTGTAAAAGAATCGCGGATGCGGAGGAGTGCTTGTTTTTCTTGGGCAGCATTGATGTCATCGGGAATGGTCCAAGCGGCTTGGATGTAGCAGCGATCACTGCCGCGATTGACTACAAAATCGACTTCCCGCGCGGAGTCCGCAGAGTTGACTTCACCTACATCCACCGTAAACCCTCGCGCAATAAGCTCGTTGTAAATAACATTTTCCATGGCATGCGTAGGCTCTTGTTGGCGGAAATCAAGCGTGGCATTGCGCAGACCGAGGTCAGCGAAGTAAAGTTTGTACGGGCTGTTGATATAACATCTACCCTTCACGTTGTAGCGCAAGGCTCGGTGCACGAGGTAGGAATCGCACAGCAGGCGGATGTAGCGACGGATGGTGGGGGCGGTGAGGGAAACGTGCTTAACGCTCTCGAAACGATGCTGAAGTTTCACGGGGTTGGTGAGCCCGCCGATACCGGATGCTATCATGTTCACGAGCTCCTCCAACTCCTCGGTGTTGCGCAGATCATCGTTCCGGCTTTGCCTCCTTCCAACTCCCCTGCGCAACTCCGTTGCGCCGAACTCCTTCACTTCGTACTTCGTACTTAATCACCTTCCCGCTTCCCTGCTGCAAGGTCATCGCCCACCACTTGACCTTGGAGTTATCTGGGACAGATGTGGGGTAAGCGGGTCCCCACCCCCGGCTAGTGCCTTACACCTTGCCCTTCGTACGCACGATGGGGAGGGAGGAGCGGATTGGGACGGCGGGGCGGCGGCGCAATGGGACGACGCAGAATGATAGGTGCGGGACGATATACCGGGATGTATGTGGGATTCGAGATGACCAAGGTACCATGGTTTTGAGAAGCTTCTTCAGTGAGTCGTTTCAGCTCCTTTCGCTGAGACTTTACGGTTTCCTGCGTCTTTTGAAGCTCGCCTTTGGCAGTCCGAAGCTCTTCTTCTAATGAGGCGATGCGCCGCTTCTCGTCGGCAGATGCAGATCGGTACTCGTTGATGCGGGCAGCCAGACGATCCGCCTCATCAGCAAAGCGTTTCGCTTCAACGGAAAGATTGCAGCGTGCGGCCTCACGCCTGTTCCACTCAGCCGCCAAATACTCGGCGCACGCGGCGGGAATGGTGTCCCACGCACTGTAGATGGTGATGATATCAGCCCCGGTCACGTAGCGTGGGGAAAGCGTACTGGTCTGCAGGGCTGCGCGTTGAGCTGCTGCGAGTTTTTCTTCCGCCAAGGCTTTATCCCGTTTGGCTTGTGCCTTTTTCTCGTAATAGGCTTGCACCGCTTGGGGAGTAAGACCGAAGCGTTGCTGAAGCTCGGCGGTGAGACGGTCGTACTTGACGCGCTGCACACCCGCACTGTGACTGATCATGGCACTGTCGGCATCCGTGCGCAAAAGCTTCGCATCCTGCAAAACAGTGCCGTCCGCCAGCACAAAGTCCTCCGCACGGCAAAAACAACAAACGGCGAGCAGCACTGGGAAGAGACGGTATTTCATGACGCAGGTGGGGTGTCGGGGGCAAGAAGTTCCGCCATTTCCGGGCTTCGGGCGTAGTCGTGCGCACTCTTGCCGGTGGAATCTCGCAACTTAGGGTCGGCTCCTTTTTCGAGCAAGAGACGCACGGCGGCAGGGCTTCCGGAAAGGGTAGCCTGTATGAGAGGTGTGCTGTTCTCGGCGTCCCGCAGGTTCACGCGGGCACCGCTCTGTATCAACCACTCCATCGCATCACACGCAGCATTCTGTGCTGCAGCATGCAGCAAGGGCTGCCCCTCTACACTTGCACAGGGAGAAAGACCCGCCCTAGCGAGCAAGCGGAGTACTTCTACTTTGTTGCATTCCGCAGCACGCAGAGCTGCCAAGGCAATCTGCTCCAAGTTGGGAGTGGCTGTGGCAAGAATATGTTCCACTTCCTGCGTCTTCCCGAGAGCAGCTGCACGGGTGAAGAGGGATTCCCCCTCCGAATCCAACGCCAAGGGGTCCTGTACCTCAGCCACCCGTGCATCGTAGATGACCTGCTCCTCTGTCGGCACAGTGTATCGCATGCTCCACACCCAACACCCCAGTAGCAAATAGCCTACCGCCCACACCACTTTCATGAGGGACGGACGATGTGTCAGACTCCGTGCTATCGCCAGCACCCCATTGACCACCATACCCACCACGCACAACGTGAGCAGCCAGCTATCCAATTGTGCTACCTGCCCTTCCCCACCGACCAAACATCGCCAAGCCATCACGCCGATGAGCACCAATAAGAATAGTGGATTGGCTATATCTTTCATCGTGCTTACTTATACCAAATCCTCCCCGCAATGTCAACTCCCGACTCACATGTTCCCCACAGCCGTCCCAAGAAAATTTCTTCAGACCGCCGCAACACGAGTTCCCATGCGGGTTACAGACGCCCTGCGTGCTAGGGGGGCTTCAACCTCACGGGTGCCTTGATTTATTCTCCTCGCATCGTTTCGGCTTTGCCTCCTTCCTACTCCCCTGCGCAACTTCGTTGAGCCTAACTCCTTCACTTCGTACCTCGTACTTGATCTCCTCCGTGCTTTCCCGCACCAAACCCATCGCACTACTCTAAACGTTTAATTTATTCGGGACAAGCGTGGTGGCTCCCGGAATAAGCTTGCTGAAGTGAGAATTCAATGGTATAAGAGGGGCGTACATGGGAACGAACAATACGCGTGAAGAGCTCATTGAAGCGATAAGAATGTCGGATCGGGTGGCGGTGATGGCGCATAGCAGACCGGATGGCGATGCCGTGGGAAGCACACTTGCGCTGGCAGCTGTGCTGAGTAACCTCGGAAAAGACGTGCGGGTATGGAATGTGGATGGAGTGCCGGAAAGGTACAATTTTTTGGACGGTGCAGACCGGGTAGTTTCCCCTCCCGAACGGTGGTCGGATAACGTGCAGTGTCTTATATGCCTAGACAGCGGAGAACCGAAGCGGCTGGGAGATAGCGGGAGACACCTCATCGAGGCGGCACCGCTGAGCATCAACATCGACCACCACGAAACCAACACCCGCTACGCTTCTCTGAACTTGGTGGACGGGCAGGCGGCAGCCTGTGCCTGTGTGCTGCTGCCCCTCTTGGAGGCACTGGGAGCGAGGTTGACCCGCAGTGTGGCAGAAGCCCTTTACGTGGCAATCAGCACCGACACGGGGTCTTTTCAATACAGCTCTACCACAGCGGAGGTGATGCGCATGGGGGCACGACTCATAGACGCGGGCGTGGACGTAGGGGATGTGAACCGGCGCATTTACCAAGAGCTTCCCCTGAGCACGCTCTCGGTGCAACGCGAGGTGCTCAGTAACATGGTCGTGCAGGACGACGGTCAGGTGGTGCATTACATGATGACAGCTGAATGCCGCGCCAAACTTCGACTCCGCGAGCAGGATACGAGGGATATGGTGGATATCATACGAGTCCTGCGTGGGGTCAAAGTAGCTGCTATCTTTGAGGAGCTCGATGACGGACTTATACGCATCTCCCTGCGCTCCAAAGATCCCGCCGTACGGGTCAGTGACATTGCGCTTCAATTCGGAGGCGGGGGACACTCCATGGCGGCAGGCATCCGCATGCGCGGAAAGCCGGATGACGTACGCACGACCGTGCTCCATGCCATCAGCAATACCCTGAAAACCGCGAAATGAAGGCGATACCCGGCGATACACCGAGTGGGGTGTTACTCGTGGACAAGGACCCCGACTTCACCTCCCACGATGTCGTGGCTCTTTGCCGCCGCCTGCTCGGCACGCGCAAGGTGGGGCATTGCGGCACGCTGGACCCCATGGCTACGGGATTGCTCATCATCGTGGTCGGCAAAGCGACGCGGCTGCAGGACCGGTTGATGTGCGAAGATAAGGTCTACACCGCCACAATGAAGCTGGGTGTGGAAACCGACAGCCAAGATGCGGACGGGCGTGTACTCGCCGTCAAATCCACTACCGGTATCGATGAAGTCGCCGTACGCCGAGCGTTCGAGCACTTCTGCGGGGAGTTCGAACAAATGCCGCCTATGTACTCAGCGGTTAAAATTCACGGCGTTCCGTGTTACAAGCTTGCACGGCGAGGGCAGGAAGTCGAGCGCAAGGCGCGGCGCGTGCGCGTGTTGGATTATGCACTCACCCGCATCGATTTGGAAACGGGTGAGGTCGATTTTACGGTGCACTGCTCCAAGGGGTTTTACGTACGCACCTACGCGCATGACATCGGGCAGCTACTCGGATGCGGGGCACATCTCTCTGCCCTGCGACGCATCCGTTCCGGGCACTTCGACATATCGCAGGCAATAAGCGTGGCCGAGCTCAAGGCTGCGAGCACAGAGCAGCTCCGGGCACGCCTGATCCCCGTTTCACGGATCATTGACACAGCCGCCACCTGATGCAAGTATTTCACACATTTGAGGAGCTGCGTGCCGTCAGGCACCCCATCCACTGGGCTATCGGTTTCTTTGACGGTGTACATACGGGGCACGCGCACGTGATGCACAGCGCGATGACCCCGGGAGCCCTGCGCGGCGTGCTCACCTTTGCACAGCATCCGCTGACTCTACTTCAGCCAAATGCCCAGCCCCTTCTCCTCACTCCGAATGCTCGGCATAAACTCAGGCTTGTTGCCGAGTCGGGCGGGGCTGATCTCGTGCTCCGGCTCCCGTTCACCGCCGAATTGTCTGCCCTACGTCCCCGGCAATTTCTGGATACGCTGGGGAGCGTCTGCGATGTGGCGGGTATCTCCGTGGGAGAAAACTGGCATTTCGGATACGGCGGCAGCGGGGATGCCCAATTTTTGCTCGCTGAAGGGAAAAGGCGAGACTGGCGCGTGTGCATCTGCCCGCTCGCAACATACGGCGACCGCCCTATCAGCTCCCGGCGCATCCGCGCAGCCCTTGCCGCCGGACAGTTGGCAGAAACTTCGACTATGCTCGGGCACCCTTTCAGCATTGTCGGCAAGGTGGAGTACGGTCAACAACTCGCGCGGCGTCTCGGGTTCCCCACAGCCAACATCCCCATTCTCCGGCATAGTGCCCTGCCCCCCGCAGGTGTCTACGCTGTGTCGTGTCTGCATGCCGGGACTACCCTGCGCGGCATCGCCAACCTCGGGCTGAGACCCACCATCGCAGAACAACGCAAACTCCCGCGTCTGGAAGTCCACTTCCCGGACTGGCACGGCAACCTCTACGGCACCGATTTGTGCGTCGACCTTTGCCGCTTCATCCGCCCGGAATGCGAATTCGCC
The DNA here is from genome assembly GCA_964424645.1 of uncultured Akkermansia sp. Taxonomy (GTDB): domain Bacteria; phylum Verrucomicrobiota; class Verrucomicrobiia; order Verrucomicrobiales; family Akkermansiaceae; genus Akkermansia. The sequence continues at coordinate 6,569 of CAYRJI010000094.1, forward strand.
TCGTTGAATGCCCTGCAACAGCAGATCCTCGCAGACATCGCCGCCTTCTCACATCCGTCCCAAGAAACTCCCTGATGGTTGCCGCAACGCGAGCCCCCCTCGCCACATAATAAGTGACCTCCTACGTCGACAATCCTATCGCAAAACCCACATGGAACCACGCTTTGTTGCGCTTTCCCACAATATTTTATACTCGAGCGGGTGGGATTTTGTTGTTTTGTTTTGAGAGTATTTGGTTGATTTGTGCTGGTTTTGTGCTGGTATTTGGGGGGGATTTTTTTTTGCAGGGGGGGGAGTTGTGCAAAAATTGCACAGGGTTCAGAGGATGT
>CAYRJI010000095.1:0-6892 GCA_964424645.1 uncultured Akkermansia sp.
TCAAAAATAATAACTGGAGCCTCGCGCCAAGCCGCTACATCGAGTTCGTTGACAAGGACCTTTCTCTGGACTTCGATGCCGTCCTCTCAAATGTCGCTTCCGAATCTATGATGTTGATGCAACGTCAGTCGGCTAATCAATGTAAGTTGCAAGCTGCTTTCAAAGCACTGGGCTTCAATTTCCAGTAGTGTATATGGCTATCAAAATTATACCTTCCGATAAACGTAACAGGGACGGTTCTTACGGAGAATGTGCTGTCAGGGGAATAGCCACAAACAAGCAATTTATTGAGACGAAAGCAAGTCTAGACGGAGTAAACCTTACGTCCTATAAACTCGTACAGCCGGGAAGTTTCGCTTTCGTTGCAGATACTTCTCGCCGTGGGGACAAGATGAGTCTTGCTTTCAACAATACGCAGAAAACATTCATCGTTTCGCCCATATCAAGTGTTTTTGAGTTGGAAAAAAATGGTGATTTATTGCCTGAATACCTCTATTTATGGTTTTTACGACCTGAGTTTGACCGCTACGCCCGTTTCCATTCATGGGGGAGTGCCCGGGAAACTTTCACCCTAGATGATATGATGCGTGCTGAAATTCCTCTGCCGGAAATGGAAATTCAACGGCAGGTGGTAGACGTGTGGGAAGGTCTCCATGCGATGAAGCAAGATAACGAAGCTCAGGCGGAACCGCTCATGAGTCTCTGCATGTGTTACTTGGAGAAACTACGGAAAGAATATCCGCATGCTCCGATAGGTGACTACATCATCCCCGTCGACGAACGGAACACAGAAGGCGTGTACGGCGAAGAACATGTGAGGGGTGTATCGAAGGATAAAGTCATAATACCGACCAAGGCAAATCTTGAAGGAGTAAGCATAGCCACATACAAACTTCTCAAGCCCGATGAATTTGCCTATGTCACAGTGACATCACGAAATGGCGGGAAAATCTCGCTTGCTCAAAATGATTCCACCGAGGTATGTCTCGTGTCGTCAACGTATGAAGTGTTCAGGGTAATCTCAGATGCCTTAATCCCGCAATACCTCTATTTGTGGTTTTTACGACCCGAATTTGACCGATACGCAAGGTTTCATTCGTGGGGGAGCGCACGGGAAACGTTCGGCATGGACGACATGAAACGGGTGCGCATACCCATTCCCCCCATCGAAAAGCAGCGTGCCATCGTAGACATATACCGGTGCGCGCGGGAGAGTAAGGAAATAGCGGCGGCAGCGGGGGAGCTTTGCAGACGGGTGACACCGGCATTGATACGGAAAGCGGAGCATGCCCGGGAAAGGAGGTCGGGATGAGGGGAAACTACTACGAGAGTCAGTACGAAGAAGCGGTGGTGGCAATTTTGAAGGGAGCCGGTTGGGAATACACGCGTGGGGATGACCTGCACAATCGCCGGATCACCGAACCGCTTTTGACGGAGGACTTGACTGCGTATCTGCACATACGCTACGAGGAGAGGGGGTTGACGGGAAACGATATCGCGCAAATTATCGCGAACATAAGCAACGTAAGTGGCGGGAGCGACTACGAACGTCTGCGACGCGCAGTCAATTTGTACCGAGAGGGATACAACTACACGCCGCAGTATTCCGGGGCGAAGCCGCTTCACGTGGAATACATCGACTACGAGCATCCGGAGAAAAACACCTTCCGGGTGGTAAATCAATTTGAGATGCGGCAGGGGAAGCAAACGCGTAGACCGGACGTATTGCTGTTTATCAACGGCATCCCGGTGTGCATTTTTGAGCTGAAGAACCCGACGAAGGAGGGAGCGACCATCCGAGACGCGCATACGCAGATTACGGTGCGTTACCGTCGGGATATCCCGGCACTGCTGAAATACTGCGCGCTGGCGTGCATCAGCGATGGAAGTAATACGCGGCTGGGCAGCACCGTGACACCCTACGAATACTTCTACGCGTGGAAAAAAGTAGAAAACAAAGACGATCCGGCAAAGGCGGCGAATCAATTAAAAACGCTGATTCGGGGAGCCTTGACCCCGGTCCGTATTTTGGAAATTCTGCGTGACTTCGTGTATTTCCCGGATGCATCACCCGGCGAGGATGCGCGAGAAACCGAAATTGTGTGCCGGTACCCGCAGTTCTTTGCCGCGAAAAAGCTGCAAGCGCACATATTGAAGCACTTGCGGAGAGGAGGAGGAGACGGCAAAGGAGGCACCTACTTCGGAGCCACCGGTTGCGGCAAGACGTATACCATGCTCTTTCTCTCCCGCCTACTCGCTATGCGGAGTAAGGAAAAGCTGGGTAACCCGACCATCCTGCTTATCGTGGACCGGGATGATTTGGAAAATCAGGCGGAAAAGTTGTTCACGAAGTCTACGGAATATTTGGGTAGTGCCTCCGTGCGCGCCATCAAGAGCAGAGAGGATTTGGCAACCGAGCTTAGGACGAATCGGGGCGGCGGCTTCTATATAACCACTATTCAGAAGTTTCCCGAATCCATGGGGCTGCTCAGTGAACGAGATGACATCATTTGCCTGAGCGATGAAGCGCACCGCACTCAGATCAATCTCGGGAGCAAGCTCGCGTTCACCGCGAAAGGCGCGGGGACAGCAAAATCAACCGGGGGACACCGTGAAAAACTCGGGGCGTTTATTACCCACGGGTTTGCCAAGTCCCTGCGCAATGCCCTGCCCAATGCCACCTACGTGGGTTTCACGGGAACGCCCATCGATGAAACGATCCATGTCTTCGGTGAGGTGGTCGACAGGTACACCATGCTTCAGTCGCAGCGGGATGAAATCACTGTACCCATCAAATATGACCCGAGGATGATCCGGGTCTTCCTCAACAAGGAGCAGACCGACCGTATCGAGGAATACTACAGGCAGTGCGAGTCCGCCGGTGCGCGTCCGGAGGATGTCGACGCGAGCAAAAAAGCCATGAGCAGCATGAATGTGTTGCTGGAGAACGAGGAGGTGCTGTCTCGCTTGGCGGCGGATATTGTCCGAGATTACGAATGCCGTTGTGACACGCAGCCGAACTGTCTGCTGAAGGCTATGGTCACATGCAGTGAACGCAAAATTGCCTACAAGCTGTACCGGAAGATAGAGGAGTTGAGACCGGAATGGTGCCGCCCCGTGAAAGCCTTGAATGAAGAGGAGTTGGACGCCGCGTCTCTCCGGAAACTGCACCCGATCCCCTTTGTGAATGTCGTCGCGACTTCGGATGCCAATGACTCCAAAGAGCTGTATGAATTGCTTGGGGATGACGCTCACCGCAAAATGCTGGACCGCGAGTTTAAGAACGAAGCATCCAACTTCCGTATTGCCATCGTGGTCGATATGTGGATCACCGGCTTTGACGCTCCGCCTCTCACCCTGCTCTACAACTTCAAACCTCTGCAAAATCACACACTCATCCAGACGATCAGCCGGGTGAACCGCGTTTACAAGGGCAAGGAATACGGCATTGTGGTGGATTATATCGGCATTCGTGAAAAGTTGCTCGAGGCGTTGAAAAAATATGGCGGGGACGGAGGTACGGTAGGGGAGGAGTTAGATGCGGCACTCCGTACTCTGCGGCAGGAGCTGGATGCCCTGCGTAATTTATTGCGTAGCGTTGACTTTAACCGCTTTTTCCATGGCGATGGATTGGAACGTCTGAGCTTCCTGCAATCTACCGCCGAGCTCATTTTAGCCAACAGTGTAAAAATACCGGGTAAAATTTCCTTTGAAGCGGAGTTTCGGGGACATGTGCGGCGGCTGAGGAGTGCTTATTCGATATGCCACCCCGCCGGGCTCCTCAGCGAGGATGATGAAAAATGGTGTCTGTGTTTTATGGGAATTTGCGCTTTCCTAGGCAAAATTTCCGATTCGCCCATGGACGTGGTGACCATGAACCGTGAAGTAGAACAGATGCTGCGGGATGCCATCCGTTGCGGCGGCGTGGAAAATGTGATGGAATTCGATGGTCCCGAAGTTAATATCTTTGAGGATAAGTTTTTGCGTGAGCTCGAGCAGGTGAAACAACCCTGCACCAAGTTTCAACTGCTGGTGAAGTTGCTCAGCCGCGCTATCCGTGAGTACAGTAAGACGAATCTCGTCCGCGCGGAACATTTTGAGAGTTTGCTGACGCGGACTGTTGAGCAGTATAATACACGCGCGAATGTGAAATTCCCCAAGAAAGTGGACAGTGATGCGGCGGAGGCAGAGTGGCTGTTCTCTTTAACTGAGAAATTGCAGGACTTGCTCCGTGAAATAAATCGCGATAAATCCGAATTCCGCAAACTGGGTATCTCCTATGAGGAGAAAGCTTATTACGATATCCTGACGGATGTGCGCGAGAAACACTCCTTGGCGTTCACGGATGAAGCGTGTATTGACCTAGCACGCAGGATTCATGCCCTAGTCGCTCAGATTTCCGTGCACGTTGACTGGCTTAATAATGACCGCCTGAAAAATCAACTCTCCAGCGATTTGCTGAAGCTACTGTACCATGTCGGCTTCCTTCCTCCCAACGCCGCGAATATCGATGAGGAAATTTTCGCGAAGGTGCTCGAGCAGGCGGAAAATATTCGAAAGAGTCACGTGTGGTACGCTGATGCTGTGCCGAGTGACCAATTCGCCGCAGAACCATAGTCCGTTTCTCTCTCACCGCGCACCCTGCTCCCCCACCTGTCCCATATAAATCAAGCACTCAGAGTAAAGCGATGACTTCGTCGTGTGGCAACGCGGGGGTGGTCAAGTACGAGGTACGAAGTACGAAGTACGAAGTGAAGAAGTTAGGCGCAACAGAGTTGCACGGGTGGAAACGGAGAACGCAAAGCGGCATATACGCGTGGGGAATAAATCAAAGCACCCGTGAGGTCGAAGCCCCCTTGGTGCGCAGAGTGCTTGTAACCCGCGTGGGGATTGGCATGGCGGCGTTTTTTGAAAATTTTATCGGGACAGGTATGTCCTGCTCCCTCGCTCCGCATACTTCGTACTTGATCACCTACGCGCTTTATTTTTTGGGGCAGGTTTGACGATGGGTAGTTCAGGTGTTATTCTGCTCGGAAGACCGCTTTTCTTCAAGCAAGTCTTCCAAGATTTCATCCGCGTACGGGAAATTGACCTCCGCTAAAATACGAAACCACTTTTCCGCTTCGGCGTGGTCCTTGGGCACGCCTTTGCCTTGGAGATAGCACACCCCGAGAGCGTACTGAGACACCGCGTCTCCCTGCTCGGCGGCGAGTCGATACCATTTCACTGCCTCGGTGGCATCTTTGCTCACGCCTTTGCCCTCTTCATAGCACTTAGCAACTTTATACTGTGCGTCTGCACTTCCTTGCTCGGCAGCGAGACGGTACCATTTCAACGCTTCGGCGGGGTCTTTGTCGATGCCCGTGCCGTGGGTATAGCATAGACCGAGGCTGTTCTGCGCATCCTCATCTCCCTGTTCAGCTGCCAGACGAAACCATTTTACCGCTTCCGTGTCATCCCTGCGTACGCCATTGCCATCAGCGTAGCACGTCCCAAGGTTGTACTGTGCAGCCGCGTATCCCTGCTCGGCGGCGAGTCGATACCATTTCGCCGCCTCGGTGGGGTCTTTTCTGACGCCATCACCATTGGCGTAGTGCAACCCGAGACCGTTCTGCGCATTCTTATCTCCCTGTTCAGCGGCGCGGCGGAACCATTCCACCGCCTCAGTGGAGTCTCTGCGCGTGCCTATGCCCTTTTCGTAGCATCCGCCAAGGATGAACTGTGCTCTTGCCTCCCCCTGCTCTGCGGCGAGACAGAACCACTTCACTGCCTCGGCGGGGTCTCTATCCACACCGAAGCCATTGGCGTAGGCTCCTCCGAGTCTGGTCTGTGCGTCTGCGTAACCCTGCTCGGCGGCGAGACGAAGGCATTTCGCCGCTTCGGCGTAGTCTTGATCCACCCCATCACCATCGTGGTAGTACACTGCAAGAATGAACTGTGCCTCGGCATACCCTTGCTCAGCAGCGCGGCGGAGCCATTTTGTCGCCTCAGCGGGATCCTTCTCCACGCCCTCGCCCATGCGATAGCACCGTCCAAGGATGGTCTGCGCACTCGCGTTTCCCTGCTCGGCGGCGCGGAGATACCATTTCGCCGCTTCGACGGGATCTTTGTCCACACCAAGACCATTGCTGTAAACCAGTCCAAGCCTAGCCTGTGCGTCTGCATCGCCCTGCTCTGCGGCAAGGCGATACCACTTCGCCGCTTCCGTGTCGTCCTTGCTCACGCCCTCGCCGTTGGCATAACACGCCGCAAGGATGACTTGTGCTCTCGCATTTCCTTTTTCAGCAGCGCGGCTGTACCATTTCACCGCCTCGGCGGAGTCTTTGTTCACACCAATGCCATTCATGTAGGCATCTCCAAGTTTGACCTGCGCGTCTACATCGCCCTGCTCTGCGGCGAGGTGATACCACTTCGCCGCTTCCGTGTCATCTTTGCTCGCGCCCTCGCCATAGGAATAACACGTCGCAAGGATGAGCTGCGCCTCGATGCGTCCCTGCGCGGCGGCACGCCGATACCATTTCTCCGCCTCGGCAAAGTTTCTGTCTACGCCCTCACCCATGTGATAGCACCGTCCGAGGACAGTCTGTGCCATTGCATCACCCTGCTCTGCGGCGAGTCGATACCATTTCAATGCTTCCGCCATGTCCTTGCTCACGCCTCTACCCTCGTCATAATACACCCCGAGAATGAGTTGTGCGTCTACATCGCCCTGCTCCGCAGCAAGCCGATACCATTTCACTGCCTCCGCCATGTCTTTGCTCACGCCTGTGCCATTGTTATAGCACGTTCCGAGTCTGAATTGCGCGTCTACATCACCCTGCTCAGCGGCGAGCCGATACCATTTCACCGCCTCCGTCTCGTCCTTGCTCACTCCCTCGCCTTTGGCATAACA
>CAYRJI010000096.1:66-6699 GCA_964424645.1 uncultured Akkermansia sp.
ACCAAACATCTTCGCTTTTTTTTCCCTGTATCACAAAAAATTTATGCCCTCCATGTACCCAATTGCAACTGATAATATACCCCCCCCCCCCCCCCCCCCCCAAAAAAATATCAGATACAATTCTCAGAGGTGGGCGTGAGTATCGCTTGACAATTCGTTAAAATTATAGTAAAACGACGGCGTGTCTGAACAACTAATCTATACATATTCGCACTCCGTCCATGGTAAAGCACTTGCACGGCTTGGCAAAGCGATTGCGGGAGGGTACGGAGTGGTGGGGAAATCGCGGGGAGTGAATGTTGCGCTGGAAGAAGAGTTGGTGACTTCGGCGAAGCGGGGATTGGCACCGGAGGACCTGAATCCCGGTCCGCAATACTTTTATCAGACGGGATTTTGCGCGGGGAAACCGCAGCACCTGTTTGGGTGTACGCGGAGGGTGGAAGAAGGGAAGAACGCCGGAAAATACCTATGTCATATATTGGCAATGAGTGGGGAAGAGGTGCAGGACTTATGGCAGTCGGGGTGCACCCTTTCACCGGCGGGCATCTTGCTGGCACTGACGATGAGCGACTTTTGGGCGCAGAGTTGGGAGGGACCGGCGCACCTCTTGGAAAGGAATGCCGAGCCGTCATGGGTATCGTTTGAGAGTGCCTTGCAAGCGAATCAACAACCCGCTTGGCAGTGCTACACCGGGATCCGGGAAACGGTGAATCTGCTGCAGGAACCCCGTTTCCAAGAGGTCTGCATGCTGGCATTTCCCGAGGGTACTCCCACGCAGGATATGCTTCGGGTGCTGCACGAAGCCCTCTGTCTGCGCAGCGATCTGGGCTGGTGTACGCCGGTATTCACCCATGGGGGAGCGGAGGTGACGGACATGAAGAACGTGATGCTGCTCGGTATCATCGGTAGTCGCATGCAGGAACGCGCCACGATGATGGGACTTCCCGTGCTGGAAGTGACCGAGAAATTGGCGGCTCGGGTAACAAGCGGCAACGTGGGTGCCGCAGTGCCGCCCGTGCCTCCTCCCACTCCGCACCGTCGGATCACTGCGGATGTCATGCTCACAGACCGCAGCAGGAAAGAGAAGTCTGGGGGCAGACACTCCGATGCCTCGCGGGGAGGGGACAGGCGAACGGGTGGGGCGGCGTCGACCTCTATTGCATCCGTGGGTAAGTGGGTGGTCAGGATAGTGTTAATCCTTGTCCTACTCGGGGGAGGCTACTATGTGTGGCAAAATTCCGATATGGTGAAAGACGAGGTGGGGAGTTTGGTGCAGAAGGGTAAAGAGATGGCGGAGGAACGAAAGCAGGAGGAAAAGAAAGAAACGAAGGAAACGAAGGAAACGAAGGAGCCGCCCCGCACTCTCAGCAGTGAGGATGAGAGGTTGCTGATGGGATACATTCTTCCGAAGATGGTGGGGAGCAGATTGCCGGTCTGTTTGGAGCAAGTATTACAAGGCTCCGCCCCCGTGCGGCTGGAGCTCGGGAAGCTGGGAATCTATCCCCTCGGAGATGCAGCCGGAAAGGAAATATCCTGCTATGAATTGAGCCCCGGCGGTTCTTTTGTTGAGCTTTCGCACGACGAGCAGTCCGAGTGTTGGCGGCTGGTGCCGACCGAGTCGAACGGCGAGAAGGGGAAAGCAATCCTGCTGCGCTTGGAGAAGGGAGTGCTGCGTGGGGTAACGGATGAAAATGGGCAACCGGTGGCAGTTTTGTTGCCTGTGCCGGTGGATCGCGATCAGACCGGTTCCGTACTTCTGTTGCCCGAATGGGATCCGGTGGTCACGGGTGAAGCCTCTTTCGAAAAGGGGTTCGCGAAGTCGTTTACACCGCAGTTGACACCGAATTGTTTCAAGTCTGATGATCCGGCAAAGTTGCACTTTAATCGCTCCAAGGTTGAGGATGCGCTGAAGGGAGCTCGCGGTACCGTGAAATGTACTTTCGGAAATATCGTCCTCCCCAATGCCGCCGTAAACCATAGATTTTCCGTGGTAGGCAAAGAGGTCGGGGATGTGAGAGACCTCCGGCTTTCGCGAGAGCCACATTCGGAGGATGAGACGTTTATCCACTGCCAATTCCAAGGGACGTGCCCTTTCGACTTTACTGATGCGCTTACGCGGGTCGTGGCGAAGCGGGCTAACGAGCTACACGGACCCAAAGCGCGCGGAAGGCGGCATCCTGCGTCGAGCGTGGCCGGTTTGTTCTATGCCGTGTCGGAGGTGATAAAACAGCATTCCGAGAACAAGCGCAGGAACGCCATCATGGACTACGTCAACATGTTCGTCAATGATCAATTTAACGAATTTTGCTCCTCCGAGCTCTCCCACATGCCTATGCCGCATGAGTCTGTTTTTGGAAATGAGGGCAACAAATCCGGAAAGAAGCAATCGCCGTTTATTCTCCTCAAAGAGCATATCGGCAATCAGATGCAAACGGACCCTGCGGCGATGGAGAGATTCGAGTCTTTCGATTTCGCGGGCGTGCGTCGCTATCTGTGCGAGTGGATGGGAGATGTCGCCAAGCGCGAGTTTATCGCTCAAGCCGAAAAGTCCGCGCGCGACATGAAATGTCCCCTGCGTCTGCACCTCGTCCGTGTCGAAGCTCCCAACCCGGACGAGCTAAAGTGGGTGTTCGAGTGCGAGGAAGTGCCTACGGATGAAAAATCCGGCACGAAGGCGCGGGAAAAATGAAGCGCGGAGCGAAGGAGCTCACAGCCGTCCCAAGAAAAATACGAGCTTCGTGGTGGGCGATGGCTTTGCGGCGGGAAGACACAGGGGTGACCAAGTACGAAGTACGAAGTGAAGAAGTTAGGCGCAACGAAGTTGCGCAGGGGGAGGAGGCAAAACGACGCGTGAGGAATCAAATCCATGCACCTGTGATGTTGAAAGCTCCCTCCCGTGCGCACAGAGCATGCGACGGGTAGGTACACGGATGCGGTATGCCAAGGTCTCACGCAGACGCACAACCCACCCCGAGCTGTGGCATCACGCAGACACCACTCCCCGGCTTTGCCACTTCGTACTTCGTACCTCGTACTTGAGTTCCGACTACCTCGCTCCCGCAGCGCGCAGCGCGTCAGCCGTATCCGTGTGGCGGTCTTCCTCAGCCTTCATGAGGGCGGTCTCGCCATCCTCATCCCGTGCGTTCAGGTCGGCACCGGCGGCAATCAACACCTTGACCACCGCAGTGAACCCATCGCTTGCGGCATCCATCAGTGCGGTTTTGCCCTCGTGGTCCTTGCGGTTCACCTGAGCACCGTGTTTGAGCAAAAGTTGCACGGCTGCCACGTTACCCTTGTCGGAAGCCTCCATCAGAGCCGTTTCGCCGTCCACGTCGGCACAATCCACGGAAGTGCCACCGGCGAGCAACTGCTGCAGTGCAGCTTCTCCCGCGTATGCAGCCCGCAGCACGGCTTTGACACCGGCTTTCCCGGTGAGGGCAGTCGGGGCTCCGGTGGGTGTGCCCTTCGACACCCCGCGCAGCACCGCAGCCGTGTCAGTGTGTCGTTCATCCTCTGCCATCATGAGAGCCGTCTCGCCATCCTTATCCCGCGCATTGATGTCGGCACCTGCTGCCAGCAGCACCTGCACCACCTGTGTGCGACCCTCATCCGCCGCGTGCATCAGTGCGGTTTTGCCGTCTTCATCCTTGCGGTTCACCTGGGCTCCGTACTTGAGCAAAAGTTGTACTGCCTGAAGATGCCCCTTGTCGGCAGCTTCCATCAGTGCTGTTTCTCCGTCATGGTCCGTCACATCTACCGATACACCGCTTCCGAGCAGCTGTTGCAGCTGTGATTCCCCGTAATTCGCCGCCCTCAGCACCGCTTTATGCGGTTCCGGTCCGTCCGCATACACCGACCCCACTCCGACCAGCCCCGAAGCCAGTATTGTCGCCAACAATGTCGAATAGATTTTCATAGCCGTATTTTTTGGTTGTTCGATTCCGCCCCACTTTTAGCACACTTCCGTCCCTCACGTCAAGTTTTTTTTATTTTACTGCGTCATGCAAAAAAAATGAAATGCAACATCGCAAATCATTGAAAAAGAGTTAATTCAAGTGCCTATGCTCGTGATGGCAAGTGGCGGTCGTCCAAAAAAAATCCCCGCAGCATCGGAAAAGACTTGTCAATGAAGGCAACTTCGTGTAGACTGCTCCCGCGCTTCGGTGCGGTTTTTTTGCTCGGTTGGCGGAATTGGTAGACGCGCTAGACTAAGGATCTAGTGGAGCAATCCGTGGGGGTTCGAGTCCCCCATCGAGTATGCGGTACGGACTACGGAGTGAAGGAGTTAGGCGCACCGGTAACCGTCACACATGACGCGACTTGCCACGACACTCCCATCGCGCACGTTTTTCTTACACATCCCGATTGCTTACCGCACCCACCACTCCCCGGTCTTGCCACTTCGTACTTCGTCTTGATCGCCTCCGTGTTGCCACGCGACGAAGTTACCGCTCTACTCTGAGTGCATAATTTACCCGGGGCGGGTGAATTTCTTGGGTACGGGCTTGAATTATCCTTGACATGCTCCGGTAAACGGGTATCATCAGCACCCGCGCGAGAGACACGGGCATAAACAAAACAACACATATTGACTATGAGCAAGAGAACATATCAGCCTTCGAAACGTTGCCGCAAGAGACAATTCGGATTTCGGGCTCGCATGGCATCCAAGAATGGGCGAGCCATCTTGGCGCGCCGTCGTGCGAAGGGGCGCAAACGCTTGATGCCGAAAGGGGCAGAAGTACACTACAAGCGGCACACCATTCAACACGGAGCCTGATCGGACCCGGGGCACGGCGGCTTTCTACCGGACCGGGGCGGCGGTTCAATGCTGACGGAGATGCAGCTGCAGCGCAAACATACCATGAAGCGAGTCTCGGAGTTCGCCGCCGTGCGCGCGTGGGGAGACTCGCACAGGGGGCGGTACCTCGTGTTGAGCACGATGCCCCTACCTGCCGGGCGAGCGGAGGGGCATTCCCTCTTCGGGCTCATTGCCACCAAGCGACTCGGGCATGCGGTGCTGCGCAACAGACTTCGGCGGCGTGTACGGGAGGTGTTGCGGGAGGTGGGGGACCCGCTCGCCGTGGGGCTCTACGTGGTGGTGATACTCAGGCAGAGTGCGCTGCAGGCAGATTACGGGAGCCTGCGGCGAGACTTGGAAAAACTCATTGTGAGGCACGCGCGTGCGCAAACGGTTCCATCATGCTCGGAAAAGCTCTCATCCTGATGGTAAAGTTTTACCGGCACTTCATCAGCAAGCCGCTCCACGCGGTCTGCGGTCCGATGTCGGGCTGCCGCTTCAAACCCACCTGCTCGGCATACTTCATCGAGGCGGTGGAAGTGCACGGGGCGTGGAAGGGGAGTGCCCTCGGTATTTGGCGAATCTTACGTTGTAACCCGTGGGGCGGTTGCGGGTATGACCCCGTCCCCCCAAAAAAATCGAACCCTCTCGAATAATACGATCTGATACACTATGGACAGAACAGCATGGATTGTTGTCACGATATGTGCCGTGCTCTTAGGCATTAACTGGTACTACGGCGCGCAGAATGTACCGGCACCCGAAGCTCCCCCCGCTCAGCAGCAGACGGCGGTAGAGCCCGCTGTGGCAGAGGCGGCACCCTCGCCGAAGGAGACACCCGCCACGGCAGTCACGGAGACGATTACCTCGGAAAAGCCGGAAGTCAAAGAGATCGCCGTGCTCACATCGCGCGATTCACAGGGAAAGCCGGTGGCAAAGTTCAGCTTTCAAAACGTCGGTGGTGCTGTCGGTAGCGTGGAGATGGTGGGGAAACCCATCAACAGCACGAAGGAAGACCTGCGTGCGGCGGTGAAACTCAATTCGCAGGTGACCCACGGCATCGGGAGCCTCATGTTCGGACTGAGCGAACAAAAGGCACCGGTGTACGAGGAGACGGTGTACAGCGTGGTACCGCAGGAGACAAATGGGACCCAAGTGACCCTAGAGGGGAGGCTGCATGACCTGCTGATACGCAAGGTATACAAGCTGAAGCCGCTGCGCGTGGGGGAAAAGCTGATCGAGGGGAATGCCTATTGTTTGGAGCTCAGTGTGCAGGTGCAGAACACCGGCTCTCTCTCCCGGAGTGCCAAGAATTGGGGGGTCTATGCGGGGGGAACGGGTCCCATATCTCCCACAGAGTGGACCCAGTTCACCTACTACATCCGCAACGAGGACAAGAGTTTCCACAAAGAGAGCACGAGCAGTTTTCGCCCGTGGTTCGGGAGTGCGAAGGAGCGCACGGTACCCGTGAACACAGACCCGGTCGCTTGGGTGGGTGTGATGAACCAGTACTACGCCACACTCGTGCAGAGCAAGGGGGGGCAGGTCAACTCATACTATGCGGCACCGCTCGGCAACGTACCCCTGCCGGGTAAAGAGCACAAGTCGGCGGAGGGTGTGGAGAGTGCCCTAGGAGTGCCGGAGTTCTCACTGGCGGCGGCGACGGAGGGAAAAGTCGGCGGAATGCAAACGCTGAATTACGACATATTTGCCGGACCCAAGCTCAACCTCATGCTCAGTGACATGACGGATGACATCCCCAAGATCGACCACATCATGGACTACGGCATCTTCCACATCATCAGCTACTCGATGAACTGGCTCATCAACGT
>CAYRJI010000097.1:0-6536 GCA_964424645.1 uncultured Akkermansia sp.
CCCACCATGAAGCCTTTAATTTATTTGGGACAGATGTGATTTATCCACTCTCAGTTCTTGATACTAAGCAGTCGCCCGTGGTGCAACTGTGCGTAGGTCTGCGTATTCGGAATACGTGTATCTACACCTAATTAGAATTTTTTTATATTTTTTTTCAGAGGGTAACGCAGACACCATGTTCCCCCTTTGCCCGCTAAAATTCGCTTTATTGCCATTTTCTTGCTCTCTCAATATCAGTACGTTAACCCACGAGGTCTACGTATTCCGAATACGTATCTCTAAGTGGGGTCAGGTGATCTGACCGAAACCGGAAACGGATATGAAGACATGGCTTTGGCATACGGTGGTGATGGTGTGGATGCGCTGCACGGCTGCGGCGTACGGGAATGTTCTCTACCTTTTCAAACTTACATACCAATGAAAATCACATCCCTATTCTACGCATTGACCGGGCTATCATTGCTCGGGGTAACCACAGTGTCAGCGGCACCCAAGCCGGTGATCAAGGCAGAGGCGGAAACGAAGCTGCCGGAAATCTGGCAGAGCGTACCCGCATCGCAGAGACTCTCGCTGGTGCGCGCAGCTGAAATGGACGCCCTGCGCATCCTCGCCGAACGAATTGCGGGTCTGGTACTGGATGGGGAGAGCACCGTGCGGGACCTCGCCGCAACGAGTGACGAGGTGCGCGGCGAGCTGGAAGCTGTGCTGCGCGGCGTAAAGACCACGGAGGGACCGACCTATCACGAGGACGGGCGGGTCGAAGTGGTTCGCGCCGTGAAAGTGGCTCAACTCATCCGTTCCCTGACGCAGAAAAACGGGGGGACGCCCACGGCGAGCCTCGACACGCGGGAGAACACGATGGACGCGCTGGGTAACGCCGCCATCCCGGGGTCACCGGGGCAGAAGAGAATTATGGCGAAACGCGCGGCTGAGATGGATGTCTACCGCCGCCTCGCCGAGCGTGTGGCAGGAGTTCATATCACAGGTGATACGACGCTGAAGGATTTCGTGGCAAAGGACGACAAACTGCGTACGTCGTTCAACCACACCATCAAGTCGGCGGAGATCACTTCCATCGTGTACAATGAAGACGGCACGGCGACCGTGGAGGCAACCCTCAAGATCGGACCGCTGGTGCGCACCATCGTGAGACATAAGTCAGCGCAGGGTGTCGTGCTGAAAGTGGAGGAAAAGACCGAGCAGCAGGAGATCACCGAAACGGGTAACGGAGCACCGGCGGAAGATGCCTCGGATGACGCGTCCGCTCCTTCATCCCAAGAGGTGGAAGCTGTCATTTCCTCGATTCTCGCCAATTGATCGCCATGAAAGCCACGAACCTCCCTCTCGGCATAACCGTGCTTCTCGCCTTGTCGACATGCTCCGGTGACAAACTATCAATGGGGCGAAAGACATGTCGTCGTGGGTACCTTCCCAAAGATTAACCTCTTTTTTCTACTAATATGAAAACATACAATACATACAAAATTGGGACTGCCGCCCTAGCAGCAGTGTTAGTATTAGGAATCGACTCCTGTGCGCATCACAGGAAAAAGTCGGCAGCACCACCTGCACCTGCTGCATCTGTCAGTCAACCGAAGCCGCAGGCGACTGTTCTCGAAGCTCCGAAGTCTCTTGAAGGGGCTTGGATTAAGGTGAAAGCGCACGGGAAAGGGGAACCTGTGGGTTCACAGACGTACTGGTGGTATATCAAGAATGGTAAATCTCACCATTACTGGGAAGGAGATATCCCCGAAGGGCATCCGGCAACCCCGGCATATTTCAAAAAGCCTGATTATACGGGACGTTGGTTGCCAATATGCGAGGACAGCTTAGGGCGGGGCTATAACATGGGTACAATATCCTATCAACCTCGGGGTAAAACAGCAACCCTAAAAATAGAAGATTTTGACAGATATGATCCAACATTATGCCGCTCCGTATCGATTGAGGATGACTTTATTACAGGCGTGTCGGAGGAGTCGGCAGAGATTACGTTCACATCGATTCATTCAGGGGTGTACCACGGGACTATAAAAGGTGTCTTTGCTCGTGCTACTGGACCCTCCGGTTGGTTTTGGGAACTAGATTCAATTACAATTTATACAGAGTGAAGATGTAATTTTGACAACATAAGCGGTTGGAGATACCTCCCTAGCGTCATTGACGTCTAGGGAGGAGGGAGGGGTGGTTGAGGTGTAATCATTCTAACCATTAGCAGAACAGAAAGAGACATCAAAAAATATGACGACATACGGCAAATTGATCCTAGGAACTGTACTTTGCATCGTCCAGACTCTACCGACTCGGGCTTCAAACCCTAATGGGGGGAGTAGCTTCCCGATATTCGGACGAGTGGTGGCACCTGCCTATCTAGCGGCACCGTCCTTTGTCGGGGGACAGGGTGGTGGTACTGTGACCTTTAATGGCTTGTACAATGGGGAATCGGTCACGATGCCGTCATGGTTGTGGGAGGAGGTGAAGGATTTGAACGCGCAACTGAAGGATCGGTTGTCGGCGAGCGATTATTTAACCATATTAAAGGGAGAGAATCGACTCTTCGGGCAGTATAAAACCAAGGGTGACTACTTGCGGGCGGTGTCCCAAAATAGGAGCCCGTTAGAAGGTCACATCAATACTGTGCAGGAGTTACGGCAAAAACTCGGAGAGATTCTGGCAAATCCAACGAGTGATCAGGTATTTCCGAGACCTCGGTTTGTTGAACGGGGCAAGAAAGGAGTGATGTTTTTAGAGCACCTGAGGTACAGTCATGATGAAATAGCCTATGCGGATGAGTCATATATACTGGGGGTGAGGAAAATGTCCCTTTTGCGTGACTCATGGCTGTGGTCTTTTTGGGATAGTAGAACGGGGACGCAAAAGACACAATTTGTATGCCCGACGTACGTGCCATGTGATGTCGAATACAGGCATGTTTTTGGTAGGAGGGTTGGGGGAAGTCCCGTATACTGTCTTAAGGGGGAGGGTGTAGAAGCTTATCAGGCAGCAGACGATTGGAGTCGTACTTGTGGTGCCGAATTATATCTCGTTGCTCCACAGGAGTTGAAATTTCAGGCAAATGCCCGACACCAGCCAAAAGAATTTGGGGAAAAGCCTGAAACAGGATCGTTGTACAAGGTGAGCAGACCTATTCCGGAATCGGTGAACGGGAGCGAGGAAATAATTGAGCCTTGGGATACGGGAAGAGGGTCCGGAATAGAGCTTTATCATATTCCGACTCAGAAAAATGAATTAGATTTTGCGTGGGGGAAGGAGCGTACACCACAGGCAGATCACCTTTTGTTCCTAGATTCTCTTGCACAATACAGTCAGGCAAATAAGCAGCAAGGGAATGATGCGAAGTCGGTAAAAGATAAAATTTTGCGGTTGATGCAGCCCGCTCCGCGCAATTATGCCGATGATGAACTAGATAAAGTCGACTTAGGAAGTATGATAGAGGGATATACTTTGTTCCTCCGATATACACTTCATTATTACGAGGGAACGGATGGGGGAGGTCTCATGTTTGGACTGCTAACACCCGATGACGAGATATTATGCTTCCCTTTTGGTGAAAAGAACTGGTTCCCGCGAACGGGTAAGCTTTGCCCGTACAGTCAGTGCATTGTTACACGCAAATTGGGCGAAGGAGACAGTCCAAATATTTCGAGTGCATACTGTACTGCTGTTATGGCACCTTGTATTTTGACATCATCGATCAATGCTTCGGAAGATGGAAAGCAGTTAGAATTAGTGGTGGGATTAGAATTCGAGGGAATTATTGAATTCGACATCATTCGTCTGAATTTGGGAGATTACACATACGTAATAGATAAAAGCTGGCAATTGCCGAAGGTCGCCCTGAACCCCAAGTGGATATCGAATCAACGCATCTTTATGAAGCCCGTGGGTGATTTTCAATACAAAATCATTCAGGTGGAGGAAGGGGGGAATGAACGGGTCATGGGCGATCTGTACGTTGAAAGTGCGACCAGCTATGCAATTGTCCTAGCCAACGGGCATTATGCCGGTTCGCCCGGGTGCGAACGTTTCCTGCAATACGGGGACGGCGAGCGGGTCGTGGGGATGCGTGCCTTGGCACCTTGGCGCAACAGACCGGCTGAAGTACTGGAAGCGATCGGGGGGAACGCGGACGACATCGCGGCACTGCGGGAGACAACGAAGCGGTGGCTGCGTAAACAGGGTTTCGACCCGGAAAATATGCCGCCGGAACCGCCGCTCGATGCTTTCCCCGTGGCAGAGGTGGATATGCCGGATTTGTTCAATACGAACGGCACCACCCGCTTCCGTGTGGCACTCAAGGCAACGGCGCACGACATCAGGAAGGTTGAAGTACGCGCCGACGGGGTGCTTATTCCCCAGCCATTTGATGCCGACATCGATGTCACGGCACATGGCGAGCAAACAGTCACGGTGGAGGTGCCATTGGCAAGCGGTCAGAATTGGATCGAGGTCACCCCCGTAGACAGCGCGGGAATTCCCGGAGACACGACGCGATTTCGCGTGATATACAAGGGTAAATATCCCTCCGATCTGTATATCGTGGCACTCGGTGTTTCGGATTACGAGAACCCGGATATGAAGCTCCAATACGCCGCCAAGGATGCTAGGGACATTGCCGCCGCGTTTGAGAAATACGGGATAGGTCGAAAGCACGTGCTCGTACTCACCGACAAGGAGGTGAAGGATAAGACCGTGATGGAAAAGGTGAAAGTGTTCCTATCGGCGGCATCGTCGGAGGATCGCATTGTCTTCTATGTAGCCGGACACGGCATCTTGGACGACGAACTGGATTACTACTACGTCCCGGCTTCGTTCGACCCGGAGCATATCGCCGAAACGAGCATTTCTATGGATGAGCTTACGGACTGTCTACAGGGCACCAAGGCACGCAAGAAGTTGCTTTTGCTCGACACATGCTACTCCGGCATGCTGGGCGAGGAGGGAGAAGAAAAGCTTGCCCTGAGCGGAGTGCAGTTGCCGCACGGTGTACGGGCGATTCAGATACGGGGGATGAAGGTAAAGAAGGCGGTAGGAGCACTGAGCGTGAACCAGAGGAAACGCTACGTGGAGGATATGTTCTCGCGCGGTAACACCCAGAGAGGCATCAACATCATAGCGGGGACGGCGGGAGCGGAGTTTGCCTTGGAATCCGGGGAATGGAAGAACGGAGTGTTCACGGCATCCGTCATCAGTGCCATGAAGGGCGAGGGAGCCGCGCAGGATGTGGATGGGGACGGTTTCTTCTCGGTGGAGGAATTGCAACAGAAAGTTGCCTCCACCGTGCAGCAGCAAACGGGCGGGCAGCAGAGACCGAGCATTGTGTCGGCGGAGGGTGCCGAGAATATGGTACTTGTGGAGGGGGTCGGTTATTACAAGATCAAGCAATTGATTACGCAGAAGGACTGGAGTCAGCTGGCGGACGTGATACGAAAAAGCCCGAGGAATTACAACGAAGGGCAATCCGAGGAACTGGTGAGTGAAGCGGTTACGGCAAACGCACCGGTTGAAGTGATCAGGCAAATGCTTGAGCACGGGGCTTCGCCGCAGAGGGAGTACGGTCCGGCATTGGAAAAATTCTTGGAATCAGAAAATCCAGAATATCGCATTCATAGACTCGAGATAGCGAAATTGTTTGCGCAAAGCGGAGAGATTAAGGAAGCCGGTTATCGTTTCCGTAATTCAGGGGATGAGGAATTGGCGCGGCTCTTTTGCGAAAAGGGGGTTAAATTAGTTCATAACGCATACGCTCAGGCTCCTTATGCGTGGGATAAATCTGCGGCTCTCTTTGAAATCTTTGCCGAGCACGATGTTAATCCTAACAGTACGAATGATACGAAATTTGACGATCTAAAGCCTTTCTTGCAAAGTATTGTGCGAGTCAAGTATCAGAACAAATACAAACATGATCCCGTCCAACTGCGTAGAGAATTAGACTTTTTGCCGGTTGCTTACCACGCTACAGTATCACCCCTCCACGACCTAGCATTTATGTACTGCGTTTCGTACGCATTAGAGCGGAAAAAAGATGCGTTAAGCAAGATGCGGATATTGCTGGAACACGGAGCTAATCCTAATTGTTTGGAGGGGCACGAAGACAAAGGTTTCGTCGATAGTAGTGCTACGGATGTCACTCCACTCTACATTCTCTGCCGCTGTAATAAGATGTCGTTCCAAGACGCGTTACCGGCTATAAAACTGCTCATTCGGCATGGTGCGGATATCCATTTACCCGACTGCAACGGGAAGGAACCATTGGATACCTCGAATCCGAATTACAGGGTGCTGGAGCAATTGGCGGCGGCGGCAAGGACCGGTGCGTCCATGGATAATATTCATGCTGTTTCGACCGCCGTGCAGACTTCCTCCGTCTCGACTCCCACCTATTTGGCGGGGAGAGAAAACCGCAGTGACCTGCAGCCCATGATCAATCGCATGGCGGCACTGCGGTGCAAGGCAGCATCGTCGGCTCTCTACCAAAAAAGGCTGTTGACTTTGCTGCCGATGATACGCGATGG
>CAYRJI010000098.1:0-5380 GCA_964424645.1 uncultured Akkermansia sp.
ACTTCGTACTTCGTACCTCGTACTTGATCACCCCCGTGTTGCCACGCGACGAAGTTATCGCTCTACTCTGAGTGTCTAATTTATTCGGTACAGACACGTTGCCCGGTGGGGCAATGCTTGACACGCGGGGGCGGCACGGATAAAATAGTGGGCATGCCGGATTATACTATCGACAGAGGGCAGCTCAGGAAAGCCGTTTTTGCCCAAAATTCCCTCAAACCGAAGGATGGTGTTTTCATGATGCGCAGTGGGGAGGTGAAGTGTGCGCGACGAGATGAACCGGATGTACTCTGTGAGCTCATCAGCGGTGTCGAGTTGGGTCGCATGCTCGCGGCGGATGCCTTCTACTCGTACACAGAAAAGGAACTTGCCAAATGGGTGAACGAGATGGATACGGCACCTATGCAAGCCAAAATCGAGGCGGCACTTGCTTCCTCCCCTCCGTCTCCCCCAACAAACGCCTAAAAAATCTTCTGAAGCAGCATGCAGCGAGACGCCTTCCAGTCGCCGCTTTCCGGTCTCTCCGGCGACAGCTTGGAGCTGCGGGTGCTCTCGGGAGTCTCGAAAGTGCTGGTGGGACAGCGTGAGGTAGGCGGTCTGTTGGAGCAGATTTTGCAGGTACTGCAGGATAAACTGAGGTTTTCGCAGGGAGCCCTCTGTCTGCTGCAAGGCGAGGAGCTGGTGATTGAAGCATCGTACGGGTTATCGGATGAGGAGAAAGCGCGGGGAACCTACCGACTCGGTGAAGGTATAACCGGGCATGTGGGACTGACGGGAGAAGCCGCCGTGCTGCGCGATACGGCAGAAAGCTCGGCTTTTCTGAACCGAACGGGCGTCCTTCACAGCGGTATGAGTGAATCCTTTCTTTGTGTCGCTATCAAGCACGGCGGCTCAGTCATCGGAACGCTTTCGTTGTCGTTTCCGGTGCTGCCGCATGGAACGCCGGAGAAGTTGGTGAGATTGCTGGAAATCGTCGCCAACATCCTAGCAGACGCCGTGGCGAGTGTGCGGGAGCAGATGACAGAGCGACAACTGCAAGAAAGAGAAACCGAGAGAATGCGCATGGAGCTCGGCGAAAATGCGGGGTTTGCGAACATCGTGGGACAT
Source organism: uncultured Akkermansia sp. (assembly GCA_964424645.1). Lineage (GTDB taxonomy): Bacteria > Verrucomicrobiota > Verrucomicrobiia > Verrucomicrobiales > Akkermansiaceae > Akkermansia. The sequence continues at coordinate 1,108 of CAYRJI010000098.1, forward strand.
TCGTCGGCGATGCGGGCGGTTTACTTGGAAATGATGAAGGTGGCACGCTCGACGGCGACAGTGCTGCTGCTGGGGGAGTCCGGGACGGGCAAAGAGCTGCTGGCACAAGCCATCCACTACGCCTCGGATCGGAAGGACGGACCATTTGTGGCGGTAAACTGTGCGGCACTGCCGGAGGGTTTGATCGAATCGGAACTCTTCGGACATGAAAAAGGAGCATTTACCGGAGCAATTAAACAGCGCATCGGTCGCTTCGAAGAAGCTTCTACCGGAACCCTCTTTTTGGATGAGATCGGGGATTTGCCGGTGCAGACACAGGTGAAACTCTTGCGGGTGCTGCAAGAAAGAGTGTTTGAACGCGTGGGCTCGCAACAGGCGATTCGCACCCGGGCACGCATCATCGCCGCGACATCGCGCAACTTGGAGCGTATGATGAACGAGGGGCTCTTCCGCGAAGACCTGTATTACCGCCTAGCAGTGCTCCCGATCGTCGTGCCCCCGCTACGCTCCCGAAAGGTCGACATCGTCTCGCTGGCGGATTTCTTTTTGGCAAAGTACAACAAGTTGCATCACAAAAATGTGCGTCGGTTGTCGACCCCGGCGATCGATATGTTGATGAGCTACCACTGGCCCGGCAATGTGCGGGAGTTGGAGAATATGATCGAACGCGTGGTCATTATGTCCACAAGCAGTGTAATCAATGCCATCGACCTGCCGGCTTCCCTGCAAACGGCTGCGGCAACCGGAACAGAAAGCTTACTGCCCAACCGTAGCCAAGTCCCGGAACAGGATACCCCCTTGGAAGCATTGACAGCATCATTTGAAGCAGAGCTCATTACGGCGGCACTGAAGCGAACGCGCGGTAACATGTCCGCCGCCGCGCGTCAGCTGCACACAACCTTGCGCAAGCTCAATTATCGTGTGCGAAAGCTACGACTCGACCCGGACCAGTACAAATGAGCAGAGGCAGTACGATTGACAAGCGGTGCACGGTGGGGTAGAATGGCGCGGTATGGGGGGGCTCATCATAGCACCGAAAGCGAGAATACTCCATGGACACGACTGGGTGTACGGCACGGAGGTGCGGAAGGTGTACGGCGAACCGCAGCCGGGTGAAGTGGTAGCCCTTAAAGACCGGCGTGATCACTTTCTCGGCTCGGCCATCTATAACCCGCACTCGCAGATTGTAGCACGCCGGTTTTCCCGCAGAAAACAAGTGCTGGACGCCGATTTCTTTGAGCGACGCATTCGCCAAGCGGCGGAGCAACGCGCCCAAGACCTGCCCGGTGAGACGCTGGTACGCTTGGTGTGGAGCGAGAGCGATGGTTTGCCGGGGCTCATTGTCGACCGCTATCAGGATGTGCTCGTCATGCAAACCCTGACCTTGGCTATGCACCTGCACGAGGCAGAGATTGTGCAGGTGCTGAAGCTCGTCCTAGAACCGTCCTGCATTGTCGTGCGCAATGATTCCCACGCAAATGTGCTGGAATCCGAAGGGATACCGCCGGGAATGCATATCGCATTCGGTGAGAAGCCGTCGCCCTTTCCTGCAAGCGGCTCCGGGATAGTGTTCGAGGTGGACCCCTGCGGCGGTCAGAAAACCGGACTTTACCTCGACCAGCTGGATAACTATAGGCGGGTGGCGCAATATGCACGTGGTCGGAGCGTGCTGGATTGTTTTTGCAATCAAGGGGGCTTCGGGCTTGCCTGCGCCTTGGCAGGGGCGTCGAAAGTAACAGCCATCGACATTTCGGAAGCCGCCGTGCAGAGCGTCCGGAGGAATGCCCATCTCAACGGTGTCTCTATCGACGCGTCGGCGGTCAACGCCTTTGACCTGCTAAAAGCTGAGAGTGAAGCTGTGCGCCGTGGAGAAGCACCGAAGTGGGAGCACATCATCTTAGACCCACCGAGTTTCTCACGCAATCGCCAATCTCTCACCGGGGCACTGCGCGGGTACAAGGAAATCCACCTGCGCGCCATGCAAATGCTGCCGGTCGGCGGTGTCTTGTCCACCTTCACCTGCTCACACCACGTGAGCCGTGCCCTCTTCCTGCAAATAATAGCAGATGCAGCTGCGGATGCCCACTGCACCTTGCGTCTCCTCGCCGAGCACGGTCAGAGGGCAGACCACCCCGTCCTCCTCAATCTCCCGGAATCGCAGTACCTGCGGGGATTTTCCTTCCGTCTCCTGCCGGGTAGATAATACTGCAATCCCCGGCGCGGGTGGCTGCACGTCTCGCCCCCCCCCATCACTGCCGAGAGAACTCCCGGCTACCCCGCACCCACCGTTTCGCCCGGCTCCGGGCAGCTAATCTCCTTGGGACACCCGTGCGCTATCACACCTGTCCCAATAAAATTCTCGAAAAACGCTGCCATGCCAATCCCCATGCGGGTTACAGACGCTTTGCGTACTAAGGGGGCTTCAGCATCACGGGTGCATGAATTTAGTTCCCGCACGTCGTTTCTGCTTTGCCTTCTCATGCCATGCCCGCGCAACTCCGTTGCGCCTAACTCCTTCACTTCGTACTTCGTACCTCGTACTTGATCGCCCCCGTGTTGCCACGCGATGAAGTTATCGCTCTGCTCCGAGTGCTTAATTTATTTGGGACAGATGTGGTGTGCCATGCCCCGATGCAGGATTTCGACTCGTTACTTTTTTGTGCGCTCCTTGTAACCGGCACGGAGTTCGTTATTCTTGGAACGATTTTTCTTCACCTTCTCCAGAGCATTGCGGGCATCCGAAGCGAGTTGAGCATCACTCCCCTTCTCGTATTTTTCGAGTATTTGTACTACCCAAGGCCAATCATACATCGCACCAAGCACCCGTATGAGATTGATTTTTTGAGCACGTGCAGTTTCAATGTCCTTACTCTTCTCGACGAGCCCTTTGTATCGGGGATCATTCTCACCGATAAACGCACCGGAACTAGGGTCAATTTTTTCCATAATCGAGCTCCACTCCGAGGTATCTACTTCGATTTTGTCGTAGACGCGTTTGATCAACCTTTGGGCATCCTGCGGGGAGCGGTCTCGGTTCTGACGCAACACACCGGCTATCATATTCTCCACCAGTTTCTTGTTGCGTTCATTATCCGCTGCCATCGGCAGGAGCTCATGCTGGAGATACGCCACAATGTCATCTTGAGGGTAGTTGGAAAAATAATCCTTGTCCGTAATCCAATTTTTGGGATCGGCAGCACGCTGCTTGAAGTAATCGAGGGCTTTCGGAGAACAGGATTGTGCCAAAACAATGGTCAAATACGTCCGCCTTTTTTCCGGCACCGCATCAAATATCTTGTCCCCCAACTCCTTCTTCTTGTCCATGGAATCTTCCAACTCAATTATGTTTCCGAGACAACGAGAGAGTGTGTGCACGAGCCCATTGGCCGTATCAGGATTGCGGAGAATCTCGATGATGGCAGGAACATCCTCGGAAGTTACACGCAAACCCATACTTTCCCAAATATACGAGAGGAGATCATCGCGCTTGCGTAGCTTCTTAAGCGGTTTGTCGGCAATTTGATCCGCCAGCTTGCGAAGTTTCGTGTTAATTCCCTTGATGTTTGCCACGGCGAGACGTTGAACCAGCCAACGGTATGTGGTCGACTTGATCTTGGCGGCATCCTTGTTGAGGCGTTCAAAGACATACTTGCAAATGTCTTCATTCTCCTCACTGGCAATACTGAGCAACATGCATGCGAGTTGCGCGACTCCATCCGGATGACCACCGAAGAGCGGCTTCCCCTCTTCGTCTTTCATCTCCGGATTGACCACAATCTGCATCAGAAAACGTGCTTCCGTCTTGGTACACTTGACATTCACATTCTTTTCCCTAGCCTCCGCCAAGGTCTCGATACGCTGTTCATTGATGGCACGGGCACGACGTAACACCTTCATGATCCGCGCATTCTGCTCACGTTTGTCATCCAGCTTGGCGTTGTGCTGCACAATGAGTACACCGCATATTATGCACACCACAGCCAACCCTACGCAGGATAAAATAAACAGTTTGCTCTTCCAGACCGGGGGCTTAGCTGCCTGCTGCCGCAGCTGCTCGACGTACTGAGCATCCACATCCTGCAACGGAGAGGGAGGAGGTGCCTCTTGCGGTGCCGCTGCGGGAAGCGGACTCACCGGCTTCGTTCCTCCCAACGAACTCTGCGGCGATGCCTTCCCCGCCGGTTTCAGCGGCGATGCCTTCCCCGCCGGTTTCAGCGGCGATGCCTTCCCCGCAGCAGTCGGCACCGGCACCGTCTTCCCCGCCGTGCTCTGC
>CAYRJI010000098.1:5480-6529 GCA_964424645.1 uncultured Akkermansia sp.
GGTGTCACTTTCCCCGCCGGTTTCAGCGGCGACGCCTTCCCCGCAGCAGTCGGCACCGGCACCGTCTTCCCCGCCGTGCTCTGCGGTGTCACTTTCCCCGCCGGTTTCAGCGGCGACGCCTTCCCCGCAGCAGTCGGCATCTGCAGCACGTTCCTCGCCGGACTCTGCAGTACTTTCTTCACCGGTGCCTTATGCACCACTTCCTCCGCCTGACTCTCCGGCACTTCCTCCACCAGTGCCTCCTGCACCACTTCCTCCGCCTGACTCTCCGGTACCTCCTCCGCCGACACCTCCTCCACCGCTTCCTCCGCCTGACTCTCCGGCACTTCCTCCACCGGTGCCTCCTGCACCGCTTCCTCCACCTGACTCTCCGGCACCTCCTCCACCGGTGCCTCCTGCACCGCTTCCTCCACCTGACTCTCCGGCACTTCCTCCACCGGTGCCTCCTGCACCGCTTCCTCCGCCTGGACATGCACCGCATCGACGGTCGCTTCCTCCGGCGGTGCGGGTTGTGGGGCTTCCGGTGTCGGAGCAGTTGCCCCCGGTGTGCCTATCTTCGGTGCCAGCACTTGTCCGTTAGAACCCATAAGGCGTACTTTCCTCATCGGAGTCGCACCCGTATTGAGACGAAGTCGGGTGGGTGTCACAGAAGGCGATGTTTTTTTGAGAGGTTGTGGCATAGTTGTAAAAATGATGCTGCGCTTTTCAATTTATCAGAAAATGCGCCGTATGGCAACATCAGAGTCCATATCCGGCAAAAAAAATTAAGGTCTCTTCGTACTTCGCATCGCGTCGGACGACGGGTCAGAGGAGTCCTCACCTTCATGTTGAGGCTCGGGGACGCGTTTGACGTGGGCACCTAAACCGAGAAGTTTTTCATCGAGCAGCTCGTAGCCACGGTCGATGTGGTAGAGGCGGTAGATTTCGGTGGTACCCTCGGCGGCGAGAGCGGCTAGGACGAGGGCGGCACTGGCGCGCAGGTCACTTGCCATCACCGGCGCGCCGGAAAGTCGTTCGGTACCGGTAATGACAGCCGTCCCGTTGTCCAT
>CAYRJI010000099.1:0-6261 GCA_964424645.1 uncultured Akkermansia sp.
GGGAGTTCCCGCCGCACGAGCTTTGAGTTGCCGCCCACCTTGGCGAGCACCATCTCCGCCAGCTCACGGATGGTGAACTCGCCGGGGTTGCCCAGATTCACCGGTCCCGTGAATGCGGCATCCTCCACCGCCATCACTCGCACCATGCCCTCGATGAGATCATCCACGTAACAAAACGACCGCACTTGCGACCCGTCACCGTAAATGGTGAGGTCCTCCCTGCGCAGGGCTTGACAAATAAAGTTGGACACTACCCGCCCGTCCCTCGGGTCCATCTTCGGTCCGTAGGTGTTAAAAATGCGAACCACCCGGATGGAGATACCCTCGTGTCGGTGGTAATCGAAAAAGAGACTCTCCGCGCAGCGTTTACCCTCATCGTAGCAAGCGCGTATGCCGATGGGATTCACATTGCCGCGATAGGACTCGCGCTGCGGATGCTCCAACGGTTCACCGTACACCTCCGATGTACTTGCCTGCAGGATGCGTGCGCCGTGCGCTTTCGCCAGCTCCAGCATATTCAGTGCCCCCAGCACACACGTGCGCGTGGTGTCTATAGAGTGCCGACCTTGGTACGCGGGCGGCGAAGCCGGGCAAGCGAGGTTATATATTTCATCGACATGCTCGTCCGGTTCAAAGGGATCGCACACATCGTGCAGCACAAAACGGAAGCCTTTATAATTCTGCAACTCCGCCACATTGACCATGCGCCCGGTGTAGTTATTGTCGAGGCAAATCACCCGCTTTCCTTCACGCAGCAGTCGCGCGCAAAGATTCGAACCGAGGAAGCCGGTACCGCCTGTAACGAGGGAAGTCATGCTGTCACCGGAAGTGAGAACCCGCCGCATATTCGGCGGGAGAAAAAGAGAATAACGCCGGATGCAAAAAAGTGCGCATTTGTCGTGATGTACACGGGCGAAACCATAGAGAATTGGGGCACTGAGCGCATGTCGGCGAGCAGTGTACCTCATTTTGAATACGATGTGCAGGATAGTGAATCTAGGAATTATTTACCGTAAGCACGCAACAGTGAGTGCAGAGCTCCGGGGACTGAATCTGCGGGACGAATAACAAAACAGAGGCAAAGCTGCGTAATAGTGAAAAAATAGGGGGAAAAGTGAACTTTAGGCTGGACATCTCATTCAAAAAGAGATGAGCAGAGGCGGAAAATCTGCATATCCTTGTATGTAGGACACTAAGGGGACCGGGATGCATCGCGACTTCGCGCGGAGGAAAAGGACAATGGAACGAGGGCGATTTCGAGATATAATAAACTGATACGTAATGTATGAGAAGAAAATTTGTAAAAATATCGGACGTAGAAAGGAAGACGACGCAGGGGAGTGCAAAGCGTACAATCCGCTCAAAAAACAAGGAAGATGTTCGCTTGCGGCGACACTAGAGCATCTCTAGTGCGAAAAATGCGAAGCAACCGCATGAATTATCCGGCGACACGCATTTGCCCCCACAGCCGTCCCAAGAAAAATACGAGCTTCGTGGTGGGCGATGACTTTGCGGCAGGAAGACGCGAGGGAATGGAAGTACGAGGTACGAAGTACGAAGTACGAAGTGAAGGAGTTAGGCGCAACGGAGTTGCGCAGAGGAGTTGGAAAGAGGCAAAGCCAGAACGATGTGTGGGGAGAAAATCCACGCACCCGTGATGTTGAAGCCCCCCTAGCACGCAGAGCGTCTGTAACCCGCATGGGGATCAGCATCGCAGCGTTTTTCGAGAATTTTATTGGGACGGGTGCACCGTCAAAAAATCTCAAATTTCTGTCGCACGTCCTCCAGAAAGGCGTCGGCGAGCAGGTTCTCGGCATCGGGAAGAGATAAACCGCGCGACTGAAGGTAAAATAGTTGTTCCGGGTCCGGGGGGGCGGAAGCCGCACCGTGGGAACAACGCACCCGGTCCGCCAGTATCTCCAAACCGGGCAGGGAATGTACCGTACACTGAGGACTCATCAGGAGGTTCAGGTTCGTGAGGTAAGCATCTGTCTCTTGCGCGCAGGGTTGCACGCGGATATTTCCCCCGAAAATGACCGTAGCCCTTCCTTCCACCACATTTTTGCAGAACAGACGACTCTTACACCCGTGCGCCGAATGCAGTTGCCGCATCCGCATATCCAGCCACTGCTCCCCCTCCAAGCGATTGGCAGACAGCACCAAGGCATCTCCGGCTTCCCCGGTGAGCTCCGTCGTAACCTCGTGCCGCGCCCATTGATGCCCACTGTGGGTACTCAGCACGCACAGTCTCGCCCCCGCAGCACAGGTAAAAGATGACACACAGAACGCCCGCGACGCCCCGTTGCCGAGCTCCCGTTGCTCGAGCTTCAACGATGCTCCGGGCAGTAACTCATAACTGCGCAAATTCACCAAGCACGCTTCTCCGCAATAATGATGCTCCTCCGTAATGTGCGCACAAGCACCCGCCCCCACTACGATGTGCTGATGCACCACGCGCACTCCCTCCACCTCACAGCGAAGCACGAGCGGTTCATCCCGCCGCTCGCCGTCCGGTATACGGAAACACCGACCCTGGGGCACACGCTGAAGTACCGTTTGCACGAGGGCTTGCGTCCCGACAGAAACCGGCACCCGCGCATCTCCGCTACCGGTGTCCACTCCTCCACTGCACGGGTATCGTGTGAAGTCCGTATATTCGATGAGGTCAGATGAGGCAGCAAGCGGCGTTGCCCTCGCCGAGAGCTCGAACAGCTCTCGCCCCCAAACGTGTGGACGCCCGAACCGCCAGTCCTCGTTACGGCGGTCCGGCACAGCATCAGATGTTGTCGATACCTGCTCCATCAGCCGATTGCATCCTCCATTTCCATATCAATAAGACGCCGGAGCTCCACGGAATACTCCATCGGAAACTCGTTCACCAAATCGTTAATAAAACCATTGACAGCCAAACTCATAGCCGCTGCCCGCGACAGTCCCCGCTGCTGCATGTAAAAGAGCATCTCTTCATCCACCTGCGAAACAGATGCCTCATGCTGCACCGCCGAACGGTCCCCATGCACGCTGATCGCCGGATACGTATCCGACCGACTCTCCGCATTCAGCAACAGCGCATCACATTCGGTATGATTGCGGCAACTTTCGGCACCGAGTTGCACGCGCACCTCCCCACGGTAGCTCGCCCTCCCGTGCCCGATGGAAACGGACTTGGCCACGATATTCGACGTGGTGCCCGAAGCAGCGTGAATCATGCGTGCCCCGGTGTCCTGCAACTGCCCGTCACGGGCGATGGATATACTCACCACCTCCCCGCGCGCACGTTCTCCCTGTAAGATGACACCCGGGTACTTCATGGTGACACCGGAGCCGATGTTGCAATCGATCCAGCGAATCTCCGCTTCGCGCATTGCCAACCCCCGTTGAATCACGAGATTATACACGTTGGTTGCCCAATTCTGCACTGTCACATACTGAATTTTTGCTCCGGGCAGGGCCACCAACTCCACCACCCCGGAGTGCAGCGTCGCCGTTTCGTATTTCGGTGCCGTGCAGCCCTCCATATACATCAGCTCAGCTCCCTCGTCCGCTATGATGAGCGTGCGCTCAAACTGCCCCATGCTCCTAGAATTGATGCGAAAGTATGCCTGCAGCGGGGCTGCCAATTTCACCCCCTTGGGCACATAGATGAACGAACCGCCCGAAAATGCCGCATGATTGAGGGCGGCGTATTTGTTGTCACCCACCGGAATCACCTTCCCGAACCACGGGCGAAAGATACTTTCGTACGCAGTAAGACCCTCGGTCGGATTCACGAAAATGACCCCCTTTTGGGTGAGTTCGGCACGCAGGTTGTTATAAGCTGTCTCGGAGTCGTACTGGGCATCCACCCCTGCCAAAAACGCGCGTTCCTGTTCCGGCACCCCTAGGCGTTCGAAGGTGCGCTTCACCGACTCCGGCACCTCGTCCCAACTCTTGCGTCCCGGGGATGCCGCAGCGAGATAATAACGAATCTTGTCAAAGTCCAGCCCGCCTATTTCTCGCGGAGCCCAATGCAGTGGCTGCGGCATCGAAAAAAACTTGCGGAGGGCAGCCTTGCGAAACTCGCGCAGCCAATCCGGTTCCCCTTTTGCATCGCAGATATAATCGATGGTCGCCTCCGACAACCCGTAGCCCGCATCGTACTCGTGCGCCTCCGGATAAGAAAAGTCGCCCCGTCCACCCTGCGGGGGGATATCCGGCGAGGGCGTGCTCATGCATCTCCCTCCTGCTTCAGGAATTCAAAGCCCTTCTCCTCAATGAGGTCCACGAGTTCGCCTCCCCCCGTCCGCACAACCTTCCCCCGGTAAAACACGTGCACGACATCCGGCACGATATAATCCAACAGCCTCTTGTAATGGGTGATGACCAAGAAACTGCGAAAGGGAGCACGCATGGCATTCACCCCGTGGGAGACAATCCTGAGGGCATCCACATCCAGTCCGCTGTCAGTTTCGTCCAGTATCGCACACACGGGGTCCAACATGAGCATCTGCAGCACCTCGTTGCGCTTCTTTTCCCCACCGGAAAATCCCTCATTCACCGCGCGTGCGGAAAACTTGGGATCCATGTCGAGCTCCTTCATGACTGCCCGCAACCGCTTATAATACGCCACAGCATCCGGCTCCTCTCCCTCCGGCAAACGCGCCTTCAGTGCCGCCCGCAGGAAGTTCGCGTTGGATACCCCGGGAACCTCCACGGGGTACTGAAACGCCAAAAAGAGCCCTGCGCGACTCCGCTCATCCGGTGTCATCTCCAGCAAATCCTGCCCATTGAGTGCCACTCCCCCCTCCGTTACTTCGTACCCCGGATGCCCACACAGCACCTTTGCCAAGGTACTCTTTCCGCTGCCGTTCGGTCCCATGACAGCATACACCGCCCCTGCCCCAACCTCCAAATTAACCCCTCGCAGAATTTCTTCGCTTCCCCCCTTGAGCCGCGCATGCAAGTTTTCTATCACTAAACTCATGACCTCGCCCATCTTACCACGCCCGGAACGAAATGCAAGTGCGAAGCCCATGCCTGATCACACCTGTTCACAGCCGTCCCAAGAAAAATACGAGCTTCGTGGTGGGCGATAACTTTGCGGCAGGAAAACACGGGGGTGATCAAGTACGAGGTACGAAGTACGAAGTGAAGGAGTTAGGCGCAACGGAGTTGCGCAGGAGGAGAAAGCAAAGCCGGAACAGCGTGTGGGAATCAAATCCATGCACCTGTGAGGTTGAAGCCCCCTTGGTACGCAGAGCGTCTGTAACCCGCATGAGGATTGGCATTGCGGCGTTTTTCGAAAATTTTATGGGGACAGATGTGATGCCTGATACCTCGAGATATGTGAAAATGCCAAGCCCGGAAGTACGAAGTGACAAAGTCAGGGAGTAGAATGTGTGGTGGGTAGTAGCCTTGCCCGATAGTGAATTTTCGAGGTGCCAAAGTTACCTTGCAGAAGGCATTGCATCGTAAAATTTGATATTTCTACAACCATTTGCCTCGGTGAAAAAACTTGAATTTTTGGCATCAGGGGCTATACTGGCGAGCGGGAAGCATGACGGATAGCAGCTCGATAAGTCCAATGTTTGATCAGTATCTGCGGATGAAGCAGACACTCCCGGAAGACGTGTGGCTCTTTTTTCGCCTCGGGGACTTTTACGAGATGTTTTTTGAGGATGCCTTGGCGTGCTCACAGGCACTCGGTCTTACATTGACAAAGCGGCAAGGTATACCTATGTGCGGCGTCCCCTTCCATGCCTCCGAGGGGTATATCAGCAAGATCATCAAGTTGGGCAAACGGGTAGCCATCGCGGAGCAGATGACTGCACCGGTACCGGGGAAGCTGGTGCCGCGCGAGATAACACACCTGATTTCTGCGGGTACGCTGGCGGACATGAATTTGCTGAACGCGGATGAACACAATTATATCGCGGCCTGCTATTACGACAAAAAGGAGTGGGGGTTGGCATGCGCGGACCACAGCACGGGGGAATTCTCTGTGGCAGATTATGCGAGCTTCGATGAACTGGCGGAGGAGCTATCCCTACTGAAACCGCGCGAGTTGCTGGTCAGTGAGGAGCAGTCGGAACTCTTTTCGTCCTTACCCGTCACTCAACACTATGATTCGTATCCCTTCCTGCCGTCGCTGGCGCGAACTGCGCTGGAAACACACTTCCGGGTGCACTCGCTAGAAGGCTTCGGCTGCGCCCACCTCAATGCGGCATTGGGGGCGGCTGCCGCCATACTGCACTACCTCAAAAACCAGTTGCGCCGCAGCAC
>CAYRJI010000100.1:0-6225 GCA_964424645.1 uncultured Akkermansia sp.
CTCAATTTCTAGAAGTACGAGGCAAATGGGAAGTACGAGGTACGAAGTACGAAGTGGCAAAGCCGGGGAGAAATGTCTGCGTAATGCCTAGGCTTTGCGCGGGTTAATTGCTCGTGCGATGGTGGGTATTCTCCCTTGTCTCAAGAAACACCCGCCATGCCGCTATCAACTTCACGGGGGCATTGATTTACTCCCCTCGCGTCGCTTCGGCTTTGCCTCCTTCCAACTCCCTTGCGCAACCCCGTTGCGCCGAATTTCCACACTTCGTACTTCGTACTTCGTACCTCGTACTTGATTGCCTTCGTGTTTCCCTGCGACAAAATCATCGCTCACCACTGGCTCTTTATCTTATTGGGACAGACGTGCGATGAGGGTTCGTTCTTGTGCGCTCAGCCTGTACTTGTCGAACAGCTGCCGGTCTATCTCCTCTATGGTGGTGTTCCAGTAGATGTCGCTGTGAGCGGTGAAATCCTGCATGGGGATAAGTCTGAAAACGCTTGAGCTGACATTCATCGTCCCTTTTCCGTAAAACAACAGAAATTTGAAGAAGGTCGTCTGCGTGTAAGAGTAGCAATTCTGCTGCTCCTCTTCCGTGTCGAAGGGACCCATTTCCAGAAAGGTTTCCGTACAGATTTCCTTCGGTTTGGCAAGGATCGACACGGGTGGGTTCACCGCACCTGTAGAGTAGCACTTGGAAAAGAATATCTTGTACGAATCAATGTGGGAGTGGTTGCGCTTGATGGTCTGCGGTGAGATGTACCCCTGCGTCCGGCGCGCTCCGCCTTTAATGCCCCTAACTCCGTACACCTTCACCGAACCCTCGAAGGGGGTTGAGGACAAATGGGACTCCGGGTATCTCTCCGGGCTGTTGAACAGGTACGCACGTATCCCGTACGGCTTGTGTCGCGACACAATGGAAGCGAAATTCTTACCCTGCCCGGAAGTTTTCTCTAAGATGGAAATGATTCTGCGGTCTCTCACCACATAGTCGAAGAAGTCGTTCCGCAGGGAGTCCCTCGATACCAACACCTCGCCGCTCTTTGCATGGTAGCTGATCTCAGGCTTCCCGCGATACGAGGCATCCCACAAAAAATAGCACACTCCCCCATCGATGTGCATTCCGGTGAATACCTCCGCATCGTCCTCGTAGTCAATGAGCAAGCGTAGCGAGGTATCTCCGCACATCTCCTGCCGAAACCCCTGTAACCCGCGCCCGCCCACCATCCACTTCGATGGCATGATCAGCGATATATATTTCGGCTTCAATGCCTTGGCGAGTGTCACAAAGTGATTGTACACCGGCACGGCACTATCCCCCCCTGCCCCACTGCCATCCAACTCCTGATAGGGCGGATTTCCTATAACGGCATCTATGTTCATGTTGTCTCCTACAATAAGTCTGTAGCTCGTTGTTTGTCGTCACGTCTTCACACTTGGCGTTGTAGGAGCGTAACGAACGGAGTGACCTTTCCACCGTCATCCCAGTCTCGGATGACACAGCGGATGCCATTGTGCTTGTGATAGTCATTTTTCGCGCACCCGGGACACGGCGTCCGCTTGACATTTCCTTGCTCAAGGGGACCGCGCGCACGGGTGACTTCTTCGTGGCAGGTGTCGGGAATGACGAATTTGAGTCCGTCCATCTGCCATATATTCCACGCAATAATTTCCGCCGTACGGTATATTTCCTCGGGGAGCGGGGAAGTCTCCTCGCCCCAGCGTTTCCGGAAGTGTTCGACATAGGAAAGGAGGAGATTCTTGCGTGCCAGAAAGAGGCTATCGCCCTGCCACTCGTAACCGTAGGTGCTGCAATATGCCCGACGTGCCCATTCGTACCACTCCTCGCGGTTATCGGTGTTTTCGCCTACCACCCGCAATTTGCGGTCGAGGAGGCCGACGCGCTCTTCCACCGGAATCGCCGTGCCCGTCACGGCATCGTACCGACTTACCAAGTACGGGGCTTCTCCGCAGGTAATTTCCAAGCGCGTGTCCCGCACGTAATCCTGCCACGTCTTGCCCGACGCACTCGGGAAGGGTATACGCCGCGCTAGGGTCTCCCAGCCTTTCTCCAGCTCACGGTTGAAGATGTCTTTCTCCCCGAACCACGCATTATCAATGAGGTTCGCCTGCGCATTGCACACCCACGCTGGTGTGTATACCTCCCCCTTGTCCCGACTGCGTCGGTTCTTCTCCCGGGTACTTTTCTTCACGCGCGGGTGAATCAACGGTCCATTCGTTCCCGCTATCTTCTCCGGCGTTATCTCGTCGTGAAACCCGTACCCTTCCCCCGGTCCCGCATAATGCTCTGTAGCCCAAATGATATTGCACCCCGAGCTGTGGTCGATGAGCAATAAACGCAGCAGCTGCGGGGACTCCCACAGCTCTCTCTCTTCTCGCCCCTCGTCTCCCCGCTCCTGTGCCACAAGCTGTCTCTCGCTCTCTTCCATTCCCAACGCCCGGCATCTTACCACCTTTCCCCCCGAATTCCAGCAAAAATGATGCCCCCCTAGTGCGCGGAGCGTCTGCATCCCACATAGGGATTAGCATGGCAGCACTTTTCGAAAATTATATTGGAACAGGTGTGGACAGATTTGGGTGTGGTTTGCTTTGGACTTGCGGACTGTGGGACGGGATGGTAGTATGAACGAGATGGATACCCTTTACATATTGGATGGGATGGCTCTGCTGTACCGTGCCTTTTATGCGTTTATCAATGCACCGATGCGCACGGCGGGCGGTTTGAATACTTCAGCGGCATTCGGATTTACCAACACGTTGCTGGCACTACTGGAGAAGGGAGACCCGAGCCACATCGTGGTGTGCATGGACCCGTCGGGTCCGACCTTCCGGCACGAGATGTACGGGGAGTACAAAGCCAATCGGCAGGCAATGCCGCAGGAGCTGCGGGATTCCATCCCGCTGATTCTCGATATCTTGGCGGCGATGCGCATTCGGGTGGTACGGGTGCAGGGGTTTGAGGCGGATGACCTCATCGGCACGTTGACGCGGCAGGTGGATGAAATGGGCGGGGCTATGCGGGCACGGATGGTGTCCGGCGACAAGGACTTGGGGCAGCTGCTTTCCGCGAATTGCACGCTGTTCAAACCGGGGAAGCGGGGCAATGACTTTGAGGAGGCAGACAGTGCCGCGTTCTGCGCCGAGTGGGGCATCACAAATCCCCTTCAGATCATTGACATACTGGCACTGATGGGTGACGCGTCCGACAACATCCCGGGCGTCCCGGGGGTCGGCGCGGTGACGGCTCGCAAGCTCGTTGCCCAATTCGGCAGTGTTGAAAATATTTTGGCGCACACGGCGGAACTCAAAGGGAAATTGCGCGAGAAGGTGGAGCAGAACGCGCAGCTTGCCCGCCTTTCCTACCGGCTGGCAACCATCCGGCGGGATGCCCCGCTGCCCTGTTCGCTGGGAGACTGCGCGCGTCAGGAGCCGGATGCCCCTGCCCTGCGGGAGGTCTTGGAACGCTTGGAATTTCGCGGTCTGGTGAAGCGACTCGGGCTGTCGGCGGCGTCTGCCCCGGTGAGTGCTTCGTCCCCCGCCCCGCAGGAGCCCACGCAGGGGGATTTGTTCGCCGAGCCGCAGTTGCGTGATATTTCCGGCACGCCGCATGCCTACCACATCGCGTCCACGCACGAAGAGCGATGCGCCCTCGCGCAACAGCTGCTCCGCGCCCCACGCTGGGCATTCGATACGGAAACCACCGGCTTGGACCCGCTCACCGACCGCCTGCTGGGGGTCTCCTTCTGTCTGCAACCGCATGAGGCTTGGTATGTTCCGGTGGAAAAGGCGGAGGACCTTCAACTCTTCGCCGAGGCATTTGCGTGCGGTGCCCTGAAGGTCGGTCTCAACCTGAAGTTCGATCTCTCGGTGCTCCGATGTGCCGGGGTGCGCGTGGCGGATCCGTACTTCGATGTGATGCTGGCACACAGTGCCCTCCACCCGCAGCTGCGGCATGGGATGGATGAGCTGGCGGCTACCCTACTTGCCTACCGCACCATCCGGTTCGAGGAGATCACCGGACCCACGCACGCTACGGCAGATGTGCCCTTATCCACGATGGCTGAGTACTCTGCCGAGGATGCGGATGTCACCCTGCAGCTCGCGGATGTCCTGCAACCGGAGCTACAGCGGGCGGGCTTGACTCGGTTGATGGAGGAGGTGGAGTTTCCTCTCATCCCCGTGCTTTCCGAGATAGAGCTCCAAGGGATGCGCCTCGAACCCTCTCTGTTGGAGCAGAGCGCGCAGGAGATTTCCGCGCGGATCGTCGAACTCTGCGAGCGCATTGAGGCTATCGCGGGTCACCCCATCAACCTCAATTCCCCGCAGCAGGTAGGTGAGCTCCTCTTCTCGGAAATGAAGTTACTCGCCAAACCGAAGAAGACGCGGACGGGGCAATTTGTCACGGATGAAGAAACCTTGCGAAGTCTGGAGCACCTCTCGCCCATCGTCTCCGACATCCTCGAGTACCGCGAACTCTCCAAGCTCAAGGGTACCTACATCGATTCTCTCCCGCGCTTCATTTCTCCGGCGGACGGTCGCATCCATTCCTCTCTGCTGCAAATGGTGACGGCTACCGGGCGGCTGGCTTCTCAATCCCCTAACCTGCAAAATATTCCGGTGCGCTCCGGGGTGGGACGCTTCATCCGCCGTGCCTTTGTTGCCCGAGGAAAAGGCTGGTCTATCCTTTCCGCCGACTATTCGCAGGTGGAACTGCGGGTCATGTCTGCGCTCTCGGCTGACCCCGCCCTCGTGGCGGCTTTTGCCCAAGGTCGCGACATCCACGCCGAAACTGCGGCGCGGATTTACGGGGTGCCGCACGAAGAGGTCACCGCAGAGATGCGCCGGAATGCCAAGACGGTCAACTTCGGTATCATTTACGGGATATCGGCGTTCGGGCTCTCCCGGCGGCTCAATTGCCCGCGTGCTGAGGCTTCTGCCCTCATCGACAGTTATTTCAAGCAATTCCCGCGCGTGAAAGCGTGCATGGAGGAGCTCATCGAACGCGCCCGTCATGCCGGGTACGCCGAGACGCTCTGCGGTCGCCGTCGCTACCTGCCGGACCTCGACGCCTCCAACTTCAACCTTCGTGCCGCCGCCGAGCGCAATGCCATCAACACGCCTATCCAAGGCACGGCGGCGGATATGATCAAGCTCGCCATGGTCCGCGTGGCGCACTTGCTGCGTCCTTTCCGCTCGCGTATGATTATGCAGATCCACGATGAGCTGCTCCTCGACCTCTGCGACGAAGAAGCCGACGAACTCGTCCCCGCCATCACGCAAGCCATGCAGGATGCCCTCCCGCTCCCGGGCGGTGTGCCCCTCGTGGTAGAAACCGGTCGCGCTTCCAATTGGCTGGACGCTCACTGATACCCCCTCCCCCGCTATGCTCCCTCTCACCGGCTTCGGCTACGACATCCACCGCTTTTCCCCTTCCCCCCGCCCGCTCGTCCTCGGCGGTGTCCAAGTGCACCCCACGCACGGCTTGGACGGACACAGCGACGCCGACGTGCTCTGTCACGCCCTCGCGGATGCCATCCTAGGTGCCATCGGCGAACCCGACATCGGTCATTGGTTCCCGCCCACCGACCCCTCCTGTGCGGGCATTTGCTCGCTGCGCATTGTGGAAAAGGCGGTGCAGCTGCTGCACGCGCAAAATGGCAAGCTCGCCAACGCCGACTGCACGCTGCTCGCCGAATCCCCCCGCATCCTTCCCTTCGTGCCGCAGATGCAACAAACTCTCGCCCCCATCCTACATCTTCCCCCCCACCGCATCGGTATTAAAGCCACGACCAACGAACACCTCGGTGCCATCGGTCGCGGCGAAGGCATCGCCGCCTTCGCCTGCGTCTGCGCCCTGCTCCCGGAACAATAGGAAGTACGAGGTACGAAGTGCGCAAAGCTGTGGAGTGACGGATGGGTGGGCGTAGGGAGAACTGTCCCGAAACCAGACGGCATTCCGGGTAGCATTGTCTTTTGGCGGCTCATCTCTTTTTGAATGCGATGCATGGTGTTCAAATCATCTCTCGCTTCATTATCAATACAGTAAATTATATGTCAGTTATGGAGATTCGTATTCGAACGCCGGAGATAGACGAGAGACCCCCTTTTTTCAAGATGTTGAAATTTATCCTATGCCCCCATTTTTTGCTGGACATCGCATTCAAAAAGAGATGAGCCGCCAAAAGACAATGCTACCCGGAATGCCGT
>CAYRJI010000101.1:0-6163 GCA_964424645.1 uncultured Akkermansia sp.
TGTGTGTCAACTGACAATAGGGGGAGTTGAGCGGGAAGCTTCCTTTCCCGGCTTCTTCTCTTTCTACAAGGCACTTATCCCTTCTCTATATTTTTCGACTGCCAATTTATTTCAAAAAATTTTGCTGAGGTAACAAGAAAAGTTTGACAGTTGATTCGAAATCAACTGTCAATTCTTTTTTGCCCTCGACTAGGCATTTACACACCTGTCCCGAATTTATTGGGACAGATTTGGTTTGGTCTTGCCGAGAAAAAGGGGCGTGCTATAATGGGTGGCATGAAGAGGGGACATGTAGTGGGCGTTGTGCTGGTGACCGTGGGGGCTGCATCGCAGCTTTGCCCCGCTGACGAGCAGAGCATGAACCAAGCCTTGGACATGTGGAAGCAGCAGGAAGCCGAGTACCAAGCAGCTCTCAGTGTGGCAACGACGCCCGAACAACGCAAATCTCTACCTCCACCCTCTACGGGCGAAGTGGCGGCGGCACTTTGGAAAGCGGTTCGCACGCGCACCGGGACTCGGGAGGTGCCTCTGCAGCCCAAGGAACGAAGGGGGAAAAATGCAGGCAAAGAAACACGCAAGGTTGCCACGTATGAATTTGATGAAGAGTGGGCAGCCCCGGCGGTAGTGTGGTTTTTGAATCATCCGGATGATCTTGCCAAGCTCTTTGAGGACTCTCCGCAGAAGCTGCCGACGTATGCGCAGGCTCTGCTCGAGTCCGTCAAGCAGAAGCACTTCAGTTCCCCGCTCATTGCCGATGCGTGTGCCGTGCTTGCGGGCAACAGCTCGAAGGATGTATACGATGTCCTGCAAAAAATATATACGCAGAGCACTCACCAAGCGGCACGCGCGTCCGCAGCTCTAGCGATGAGTGTGATGCTTGCAAACCGGAACTTGGTAGATGAAGAAGGCGGTCCGGCGCGTGCACGTGCTAAACGACTCTCCCTGATTCGGCAAGCTCTCCAGCTTGCGCCTCAGGATCAAAAGTTCGGGTCTGTGAGTTTGACAGATGCCGCGCAGGAGTTGATCTACCGTATCAGGAGGCTGGATGTCGGTGCCATTCCGCCTCAGTTGAAGCTGTCGGACACGCAGGGTGCCGAGCAGCTGTTTCCGGTGGCAGGCAAGCCAAATCTCCTCTTTTTCTGGGACCCGAGCGAAGATGTCGGCTTGTCCATTATGCAAAAACAGGCTTCCCTCCAAAAACAATACCCGCAGTTGGTGCTTTGTCCCATAGTCGTGCACGGTGAGCGTGAAGAGTGGCTCAAGATGCTGCACGATAACGGCGTGCAAATATGTTATATGGATGACGAGCAGGGGACGGGCGGTCGCGCGTACCGTGTATCTCAATTGCCGCATGCCGTGCTGGTGGATGAGCACGCCCGCATCCTTTACAGCGGCTACCCGGATATGCAGCTCCAGACGGCACTCAACGAGTGGCAGCACGGTGCCCGGAAGTCTCCCCCGCCGGAGCAGTCCCCCACCCCGGCACCAAGTGATTCGCCGCCCCCGCCCGATAACTCGGCTCCTCCTCTCCGCGAAATGCCCCAATTCTAGTGCGCTGCCCTGTGCGTTACTGTGCGGTCGTTGCTTTCTTCGTCCTTGCGCTCGGGGGGTGTGTCGTGGTGGGTCTGTGGTTGTTCGCCGAATATGATCTCAAAGAGGGAACTATGAACGAAGTTGGCGAGGGCGGTGGAGCGGAAGTACTCATGCTCTTTCAGGTATGTGAGGGTAGGTGCGAGAAGTTGGGATGCTTCCCGAACGTATGCCGCAGAATCTCCCCAATTATCCGGCCAATCGGCACCCGGAGCGGTCTCGTGGTAAATGATTTGTTCTGCGTATTGCTGCAACGCATGGGCGGTTCCTTCGGCCTGCTCTTTTGTCTCAACGGCTGCTAAGGCATATACCATACGCAAAATGGCAGCCGGAACAGGCGGCGCATCGATTTTGCCCGGCAATTCGCCGCGGTGTGTTGTGCCGTAGTCCGTAAACTCCAATCCCTCATACCGAGCAGGGAGTCCCTGTGAGATGTTGGGCACATAATCCGCTGTCTTTGCGAGCATATCGAGCTCAATTTGTTGAAGTATAACTGCTGAGGGCTTGATTTCATCGGTGTGGTAGAACTCGAACGTGAGCAGGAGGAGGTGCAGGGGATGACGTAAACCATCCGGGCGGCGGCGATAAATGACTTCCGACTGTTGCACGTTTCCACGCACGTGCACTCCGGCAGGCAGGGCACTCTTGGGGGGCAGAAGTAACTTTGCGCGGAGTTTCCCGTCGTCGGGGAAAATGCGCACATGGGCGGGGGCTTCGCCGATCAGACGTGTGCGGGGATCGAAGGATGCTCCCCCGGCAATTCGGATGTAAGGTGATGGGGAACCAAGATTGTAATCGAACTCAAGTGTAAATTGTTGCGCCTCTTCCTTCTCGGTAAGCGTTGCTATGCTGTAACTATCTGTTTCGCAGCGGTGTATCCTGCAGAGTACAGCTAAAACAAGCACCCCGCCCACGGCGACAATACTCAGCAGAAGGTTGTGTTTGGTCTGCTTGGTCATGTCCGCCATTCTACACACAGTGTGCCGTGGAATCAAGCACTCACTTCCGCTTTTCCCCCCTTGCCCCGTAATTCTAGGCAGGTGCGATGATGTGGGCTTGTCTTTCGGCGGAGTGTGGCATATAATCCCCCCATGAGTTTCCTTCCGTATACGCATCCTTTCATCCGGGACATACGCGCTTACAAACCCGGCAAACCTATTTCCGAAACGGCTCGGGAGCTCCGGATGGACCCGGAGGACATCGTGAAGCTTGCGTCCAATGAAAATCCGCTTGGGGCTTCACCTGCCGCAGTGCGTGCCATGAAGCAAGCAGCAGACCAAGTACAGCTGTACCCCGATGGTTCAGCTTTTGAATTGCGCTCCAAAATCGCGCAAAAATTCGGTGTGGACTTTGAGCAAACGGTGGTGGGCAGCGGCAGCAGTGAGTTGATCGAATTGCTCTGTCATACCTGCCTAGGTCCCGGTACGGAGTTAGTTGCCGCCCGTTACAGTTTCACCATGTACCCGCTGATGTGCCACCTCTTCGGTGCCTCTTTCACGGAAGTCGATAACAAACCGGATTGGTCTCACGACTTGGATGCCATGCTGCGTGCCATCACCCCGCGCACCCGCCTCGTCTTTATCACCAACCCCACGAATCCCGTCGGCACCATGGTGCAGCAACAGGAACTGGATGACTTCATGGCGCGTGTCCCGGACCACGTCTTGGTCGCCTTTGACGAAGCCTATATCCATTTTGCTGACCCTCAGCCGGATACCCTGCGGTATGTGCGTCGCGGTCAGCACGCTGCCATCCTGCGTACCTTCTCCAAAGCTTACGGTTTGGCGGGTGTACGTGCTGGTTTTGCCGTTACCACGCCCGAGATAGCCGGTCTGTTGCATAAGGTCCGTTCCCCGTTCAACATGAGCAGTTTGGCACAGACGGCAGCTCTCGCTGCCTTAGATGACGAGGAACATGTGTGCGCCTCCGTACGCTTGGTGCGCGGTGAAATGCGGCGGTACGAGCGTGTTTTCCGCTCGTGGGGCATTGCTTTCATTCCGAGCCAAGGCAACTTTGTCCTCGTGAATGTAGGCGATGCCGAGCGGGTTTTCCGGGAATGCCTCTCCCGTGGGGTCATCTTACGCCCCATGACCGGCTACGGTTTACATGAGTTTATCCGCATCACGATTGGTTCCCCGGAGCAGAATGATCGCTGCTTGCATGCCTTGGCAGCAGCTCTGGGTAAGTCTCTCTCGCCGGATGCTTGAGTAAAGCCGAAAAAGGCTCGGCTGTGTCAGTTCATAGGCGGGTTTCGCACGCTCCGCGCAGATTTGGGTTTCTCGCGTCGTTTCGGCTTTGCCTCCTTCCTCCATGCCCGCGCAACTCCGTTGCGCCGAACTCCTTCACTTCGTACTTCGTACTTCGTACCTCGTACTTGATCTCCCCCGCGTCTTCCTGCCGCAAGGTCATTGCTCACCACGAAGCTCGTATTTTTCTTGGGACGGCTGTGGTGGTTGTGGGGAATGGGGTTGCATTTTGCAGATGTATCGGGTAAAATGACGCCCGTATGGCGCGACAGGCATTAGGCAAAGGGCTGCATGCTCTGATTCAACAAACGGGGGGAATCGCTCCCTCTGCTTTGCCCGTAGATGATCAGCAGCGTATCTTTACGGCGAGAGTAGACGAAATCCGGCTTTCGCCCTTTCAGCCGAGACGTATCATCAAGGATGCTCAGATTGAAGAGCTTGCCGACTCGATACGGGAGCGGGGGCTCATCCAGCCGCTGGTGGTGCGCCGAGTGGATGGTAACTTTGAACTGATCGCCGGGGAACGCCGCCTACGTGCCGTCAAAATGTTGGGGCGCGATACGGTGAAGGTGGTGTTGATGGATGCTACCGACCAAGAAGTGGCGGAGCTCACCCTCATTGAAAACCTGCAACGCGAAGACCTTTCACCGCTCGAGGAAGCCGAGCAGTATCATTTGCTGCAAACGCGCTTCAAGCTCAAGCAGGAAGAAATTGCACGGCACGTTGGTAAGTCTCGTGCGTTGGTGGCTAACATGGTGCGGCTCTTAGACCTTACGCCGGAGGTGCGTACGATGTTGAACAGTGGGCAGCTTTCTGTTGGTCATGCCAAGGTGCTCTTGCAGCTTAAAAACGCTCAAACGCAAGTGCAGACCGCCACGCGTGTCGTGCGTGCCGGGCTGACGGTACGCCGTACGGAAAGGTTGGTTCACGATATCTTGAACCCCCCGGAGCCCGGACCTCCCCCATCGACAGTCCTGAGCAACACTGAGCGCACTGTCTGTCAGCAGCTTTCCTCAAAGCTCGGCACGGGGGTGTCCATCTCCCCTAGAGGTAGTAATGGAGGTGTCATCGAAATCCCGTATTCAAGCACCACCGAGCTCTCGCGGATGATGGGGGTCTTCGGTCTCTCGGTTGAGAGTGAATGATGGCTCGTGTGATGCCGCTCGCCCGCCTCTTGCGCCGCTCCGCACGCGCGGCTCTCGTTGTCGTGTGGGCATGCTTGGTGGCTTGTGGTGACGGGGAAGTATCTGAACCTGCTGCGTCTCCTCCCGCTCAGATGCAGAATACACCGGACTTTTCGGCGACCAACGCCTATCTCCATTGCGCCGCCCTCTGTGCCTTGGGACCGCGCCCCACCGGTTCCGCCGCTTTCGCTGCCCAGCTCGACTACTTGGAGGGGCATTTGAGTGCCGCCGGGTGGCGTGTGCAGCGCGACTCGTTTTCCCCCTTCCCGGGCACGCAAATGGTGAACCTGCGTGCTTGTTTCGGTGCTTCGGATTCTCCGCGTCCTCTGTTGATTTCCTGCCATATCGACACAAAGGGGAAAGGGAAGGACGCCATCTTGGGGGCGGATGACGGTGCGAGTGGGGCTGCGGTATTGCTGGAACTGGCTCGGGTTCTGGCGCGGAAAGTTGAGCTCGTCCCCGCCGTGGAACTTGTATTCTTTGACGGCGAGGAGTCGCTCGGGGATCATATCACGGAAGATGACGGCTTATATGGCTCCCGGTACGATGTAGTGCGCCGTGGTTCATCCGGGCTGCCCCGCTTCATGATTAACCTCGATATGGTGGGCGGTGCCGGGAAAGTGATCGCCGTGCCGGTGTTGGATACGGACCCCGATTTGTGCGAGCTCTACCTGTCCGCCGTCAGCGCGCTCCGCCTCCCCGAAGACCGCTGGTCTCTCTATCCGGGTTCCTACTGGGACGACCACCGCCCCTTCATGGGGCTCGGCGTGCCTACCCTCAATCTCATCGCTTCCTTCCTAGGCAGCAGCTGGTGGCATACTTCCCGCGATAACATGTCACGTATCTCCGCCGATTCCCTCGGCGAAACCGGTCGTGTCGTCCTGTACCTCCTGGAAAACCTCGCCCGCAACACGAAGTGCCTAGGGTCATTTCATAGTTGAGAACACCATGCTTCCACATACGCCAACGCGTGAAAAACAGGCTGACACGCTCGTGAAAGCAGGTATGCGCGGTTCATCCGGCTTGAGGGAGGTGTTTCTTCGTCAGGAGATTGCCTTACGCCCCCGGTACATGAACTATCCAAGGTTTAGGATCACATACCATCATAAACGATAAACACTATCTATAAAATGAAAAGGATTA
>CAYRJI010000102.1:0-6162 GCA_964424645.1 uncultured Akkermansia sp.
AGTTAGGCGCAACGGAGTTGCGCAGGGGAGTTGGAAAGAGGCAAAGCCGGAACCTCGCGTGGGGAACAAATCCACGCATCCGCGACGTTGAAGCCCCCTTGGTACGCAAAGCGTCTGTAACCCGCATGGGGATTAGCATGGAGTCGATTTTCGAGAATTTTATTGGGACAGATGTGCTCATTTTCCGTATCTGTCCCGAGAAAATAAACGGCATAGTGATTTTAATGCGGCATTCAAAAATTGAACAACCGGGGCAATGGGTGACTCTAACGTAGTATGAAGACAACGCTCATCGCTGCGCTGCTCTCCGGGGTGTGTGCCTATGCGACTCCCTTACCGGAGAAAGCGGATATGCTCGCCAGCAACACCGTGGTGGCTCGGTATGAAGGAACACATTTCCACCCTTGTCGGCACATGACCGCACTGTGTCCGGATCGTTGTGACCATGCTACTTCGTTGGCACACTTTCGTGTGTTGCGCAATGAGTACTACCGGAAGAGCGGAGTTTACGGTGATGACAAGCTGAAAGAGGGCGACACAGCCATGGTGGATGTCCGCAAAGATGTGCCGGGGCAGGATACCTCTGTGGCGCAGCTGATCTCCCGACTTAAACCGGGTGATACTGTGCGCTTCACGGTCAATCATTACTACGTGCAGCAAAACCAATGTTCTTTCCCCGTCCGTCCCGTCGTTTCGATTGAAAAGCTCCCGTGACCCCGTTTCCGATACGCATTTCTCCGTCGCAAAGTCATCGCCCACCACGAAGCTCGTATTTTCCTTGGGACGGCTGTGCCCTAGCATCGCAAACTTCGTACTTGACTCTCCCCGGCATCTGTGGCACAATACCTCCGCGCTTGGCCCCGTCGTTCAATGGATAGGACGAAGGTTTCCGGTACCTTAGATGAGGGTTCGATTCCCCCCGGGGCTATGGATGAAGTATACGGAAAAGTTGGGCGCGCGCATACGCGCAACGCACTCGGCACTGTGTGTCGGGCTGGACCCTCGCCCGGAGGGTGATGATCTCCCGGGCTTGGCGGCATGGCTTCGCCGGGTAGTGAAGGAAACGACCCCCTTCGCGGCCGCCTATAAGCCCAATATCGCCTATTTTGAGGCGATGGGACCTGCCGGTTTGCAGTTGCTTACGGATTTGCTGCCGGAAATCCCGGCGGACATCCCCGTCATTTTGGACGTAAAGCGCGGTGACATCGGTGAGACACAAAAGTATTACGCCAAAGCCTATTTTGAGCGGATGCAGGTGGATGCGGTAACGCTCAATCCCTTCATGGGATACGATAGCCTCGCACCTTTTCTGAATACACCCGGCAAGGGGCTCTACCTCCTTGCCGTCACATCAAACGGCGGGGCGGCGGACATTGAGCGTCAGCGTCTGCAGGATGGACGCAAGGTTTACCGGCTGGTGGGAGATATGGTGGAGCGCGCGCGGCGAGAGGGTGCCGTGAGTGAGGTCGGGCTCGTGGTGGGGCTCACCAACGCGGAAGAACGCCTGTTCACAGAGTTGCCGGATGCCCCCCTGCTCATACCGGGACTCGGAGCTCAGGGCGGAGAATTGGATGCCCTCCGTGGTTGTGACCGTCAATCTCCTGTGCTCGTCAATGTCTCGCGCGGTATCCTCTACAAAAACCCGGAAGCATCTTTCGCCGAGAAAGCCGCCGCGTACGCGGAGCAAATTCGCCGCGCGCTCTCATTGTAATTCCGCGACAGCATGAAACAATATCTTGCTCTGCTGGAGGACGTGCTCACGAATGGAGTTGAGCGCACGGATCGCACCGGCACCGGAACCATCGGGGTATTCGGTCGCCAAGCGCGCTTCGCTCTGCGGGATGGCTTTCCCTGCCTTACCACGAAGAAGCTGCACCTGCGTTCGATTATTTATGAGCTGCTGTGGTTTCTCTCGGGCAGTACCAATGTGCACTACCTGCAAAAAAACGGGGTGACGATCTGGGACGAATGGGCGGATGCGGACGGCGAGCTCGGACCCATCTACGGCTGTCAGTGGCGCAAGTGGTCGGATGGGAAGGGCGGCAGCATCGACCAGATAGCCAATCTCATCCGTGGGCTCAAAGAGAACCCGTGGGGACGACGCCACATCGTGAGTGCGTGGAATGTGGCGCAGATCGGTATGATGGCACTTCCGCCCTGTCATTGCCTCTTCCAATTTTACGTTTCCCCCGCGCAGGAATCCGACAAGCCCCACCGCTTGAGTCTGCAGCTCTATCAACGCAGCTGTGATCTCTTTTTAGGAGTGCCCTTCAACATCGCGAGCTACGCGTTGCTGCTCATGATGGTGGCGCAGGTGTGCGGCTACGAAGCGCACGAGTTTATCCACACGTACGGAGATTTGCATCTTTACCGCAATCACCTAGAGCAAGCTCGTCTACAGCTCACCCGCGAGCCCCGTTCTCTCCCCACGATGCACATCAATCCGAATGTTAAGGATATCGAGGCGTTCCGGTACGAAGATTTCTCTCTGGAGAATTATGACCCGCACCCGCACATCAAGGCACCCATTTCTGTATGACCCCCATTTTCACAGGAGTTGTTGCCATGGATGCGACCCGGGCTATAGGTTACAGCGGCGGCATCCCGTGGCATTTGCCCGCAGACCTGCGTCTCTTCAAGCAGCGCACCATGGGACACCCCATCCTCATGGGGCGTCATACTTTCGAAAGTCTGAGGCATCCCTTACCGGGTCGCCAGAATATTGTCCTCTCCCGCAGCACCACTTACCGTGCAGAGGGCGCGGTGGTTATCCACGATCCGGCTGAACTCGACACCCTCGATCTCATGAATCCGGAAGTGATGGTGATCGGCGGTGCGCAGGTCTACGCCCTACTTTTGCCGTGTATACGCACGCTGTATGTTTCCCTCATTCCCGGAGAGCATGAGGCAGATGCCTTTTTCCCGGATTTCCGCCACCTTTTCCCCCAAGTTTCCGGACCGGTGCACTACGACGGGTTTGAACTCTATACCTATTTCCGGTGATGGTTGCCTGCATTTTTCCTTGACGTGGCATGCAATATCGGGCAGAATGTCGTGCGTGAACAAGTATGCCATCGTATGTGTCTGCGCGGCGGTAGCGGCTTTTGCTACGGGGTGTAAGCCGCAAAGACCTGATATTCAAGAGCTCACGGAAATGCAGCAGCGCAACTCCCTGTTGCGTCAGGAAATTGCGCAGATGAAGAGACGCATTTTACAGGCCGGCGAGGATGTTCCCAATCTGCAGGAGCAGATAGATACGCGCAACAAGGAGGTTGTGCAGGCTTACGAAACTCTCAAGGCGTTAAAGGCTCAGGAAACGGAAGTCAGCATGCGCCGCATCGAGCTTGAGGGGCGATTGGATTCCTTCCGCGAGTCCTTTCGTGAGCTCCAAAACCATGTCGTAGCAACTATCAAGAACGAACAATGAGTCTCTCCCCTAATCACAAGTCAGATTCTTTCCACCCGGCATCTATTCCTCTGAGTGGTGTTGTTCCCAAATCTTCTGCCATCCCGCCTATCCCGGAACGTCCGAAGTCCGGTACTTCGTCTCAGTTGAAGCGTGACGACAAAGTCGACGGCAAATCTGACGGAAAACGTCCGGAGAGGGTAGGCGGTCAACCGTCAGGGAAAGCTGACAAGGACGATTCCGTCGTGCGTCCGGTGGCGTCTGCGCCCGCTCCTGTGTCCGGAGCCGACACACCTGCAGCGCGGAAGGCTCCTTCGCAATCCACCGGTGCGCGTGCGCGAAAGTGGCCGGGAGTGGTGCTGGATACTCTGTTGGTGCTCATGGTCATCGGAGTTTTGGGCGGCGGCAGTTACTATCTGAAAAAGCAGTGGGAGCAGTATCGCGTACCCGGTATCATGGAGCTCACTCAGGCTGAGTGTATGGAGCTCTGTGAACAACGGGAATCTCTGCAGGATGCCGCCAATCATGCGGACGAGCAGCTCCTCATGCGCCGCAAACTCGCCCTCTTGGAAAACAAACTGGCTGAGTTTTCTCAGCTTAACGATCGGTTGCGTGCCTCTATCTCGAATCAGCAAAATCGAGTTCTCGCCCTTCAACACGAAATCCGTCGAACCGACCGCGATTTCCGAAACGTCGCCCGTGGACTCCTCCCGGGTCTCCCTATCGGCAATATCGCAACCAAGCGCGGACGTTCCTACCCCAAAGCGACAATCTCTCGCCTGATGGGGAAGCGCATCAGTGTGCGTACCCCGGAAGGGGCTGCCTCATTCCCCACCTCAGAGCTCATCAAGGATGATCTCCCCACCATTGTCCTATACGCGCTGGGGGATGCCGACCTCGTGGATATGTCTGACTTCACGTCCGACGGCACGGCTCCTTCTCCCACAACACCCGAAAATCCTAAACTACGTAAAGTTTCCGACCGGTCTCAGGCTCAAACAGATACCGATTATGACCCGGCATCTTCCGGTCCCGTGGTCGATACCGATGCCAACAAGACGAGTACCAACGTCAGCGATGACGCTCTACCCCCCGCCACCCAATCCGACGAAGGTGATGCTTGGGAGGCTCCTACGGGACAACTTCCACTCTGAGCCCCGATTCCCCCGAACATTCCGATGCCGCGTGCAGCGGGACGCGGCGAGCTCGCCCCTCGGGTGCGTTGCTGTCTCGGTCAGAGCTGACCCACGGACGCACCACTGAGCGTCCATCAATTTTCGGAGCACCTGAGGTCGACCTGCACGGTGCGCTTTGCTACCAACTCCAACTCCGGCGATTCAGCGAGGTCAGGCAGGCGGCAAGCAGATCGACGCAGGCTTGCAGGTCCGTTTTGTGAGCCATCTCGATGCTCTGGTGTACATTGCGCACAGGTATAGAAATGGCTCCGGTGATTGCTCCACCGGCCGTGAACTTCTGCAGTGCCCCGGCATCTGTGCCACCCGCCGCCAACAGTTCCGTCTGGTAGGGAATTTTTTTCTCCTCGCAGAGTGTTTTCATATACTGTACCATGCGCGCATCGGTGATGAGCGTGCCGTCGTACACCTTCACCCCGGCTCCGGCACCGAGCTCCGTGCATTTGTCGTGCGCCGCCGATCCGGGGGTATCGTAGGCGATGGTAGTGTCCAGCGCAAAAGCAAAGTCCGGTTGCAGTCGGAGGGTGGCTGCCTGTGCCCCGCGCAGCCCAACTTCTTCCTGCACGGTGAAGACTGCATACGTGTCGTAATCCGGCTTCCTGCGTGCCTTCTTAATCGCACGCACAGCTTCGATGAGCACGTAGCAGCCCCCCCGGTTGTCGATGCTTTTCACGTTGACGCAATTTCCCATTTCCACCAAGTCACTGATGCGCGTGATGGCATCCCCCACCGCTACATACTTTTCCACATCCTCCTTCGGCAGCCCAACATCCACCACGTAGTCCGTCACGACGGGCATCTTGCCGCGTTCCTCCGGGGTCATCACATGGATGGGTTTCACTCCCATGCACCCGGGCAAATCCTTGCGTCCATGCACCATCACCCGCTGTGCGGTAAGCGTTTTGGGGTCAAAGCCGCCTAGGGGAAGTATGCGAATGAACCCCTTTTCATCTATATGCCGCACAATGAAGCCGATCTCATCCATGTGCGCCGCACACATCACCTTTTTCTCGGACGATTTCCCGCAGATGCGGCAGACCACATTCCCTATGTTATCTACTTCTACCCCGTTGCACAGCGGTTTCATTTCCTGCACAATGAGACCACGTATCTCATTCTCGAAACCGGGTGCCCCGGCAGCCTCGCACAGTCGCTTAAAAAGTGTCGTATTCATCGCCCCGAGCATACTCCCCTCCGCACGTCTCGTCAAGTACGAACGTCTCATCCCCTCCCGGCATCCACATCTGTCCCAAATAAATTAAGGGCTTCGTGGTGGGTGATGACTTTGAGGCGGGAAGACACGGGGGTGATCAAGTACGAGGTACGAAGTAAAGGAGTTAGGCGCAACGGAGTTGCGCGGGGAGTGGGTGGGGAAGGATTGGGGTGTGGTGAGCAACGGGAGTACGAAAAGACCCCGTGCCGTGGGTGCACGAGGGTTCTCCGAGCGTCATTTTCGGATGCGGCGAGGGGAGGGATCACGGGGTATTCCCGCAACTCCTCCCCCGCCGTTCGTTTACCGGATAATGACTGTCACGATCATATTAACGGGTGTACCGGGGGGTG
>CAYRJI010000103.1:0-5987 GCA_964424645.1 uncultured Akkermansia sp.
TATGAAGAAGTTCGCAACTACACTGTCGGTACTCGCTGTTACGGTCGCATCAATGGTGGCAACGGTGAGTGCGGAGGTAAAGATCGCCTCTGTCAACATGCAGGAATTGAATGTGATGTTCTACAAACGCGTTGACGCGGAAGAACGTCTGAAAAAGCAAGTGGCGGAGGTTGAGGAGGATGTCTCCAAGCGCAGGGAGAAACTTAAGGCACTCGAGCAGCAATTGGTGGACCTGCAAAAAAAGAACGATCCCACCCTCCCTGAGCAAGCCGTCAAGAAGATACGCGAGCAGATGGTTTCCATCAAGAATGAGTACGATGCCGAGCGTCAGGAGTTCGAAACATTTGTGAAGCGGCGCCAGCTTGCGTTAAGTGCTATAGAGCAACGCGAGTTTGCACTCCTCCTCCAAGAAATCTACAATGTGATCAATGAGGTGGCGTCAGCTGAAGGGGTAGACATTGTCTTGGATGCCTCGGCAACCTCGCGGACCGGACTACCAACGTTCCCGTACATCAAACCGAGCATGAACATTACGGAACAGGTGGCGGCAAAACTTAATGTCGGTGCACCGGAAGGTTACGATGCTCAGGAAGAGCTCAGGAAGAGGATGCGCAATGCTGCCGGAAACGCCGAGGGTGCTGCTCCTGCTGCGGGGGAGGCACCCGTTGTTACCCCTGAGGTCGCTCAATAATTCTCGATGTCCACGCGCGGCGCGGGGGTGTTCAAGTGTTCTCCCTGCGCCGCGTGTCCTCCCATTTACCAAGCTCCGCGCATGTTTCTCTCCTTGGAGGACGTCCTCCGACTGACCGGCGGCAAACTCCTGACGCCTGTTCAGCCCGAGTCAATGCCGGAAATTTCCGGGGTGGCGACGTTGGGCGAGGCGAGAGTGGGCGATGCCTCCTTTCTCGGTAACGAAAAATACTACAAAGACTATCTGGCGACACACGCGAGCTTGGTATTAGTGGCTCCGGGTGTACCGGGTCGCCCGGAGGGGGTGCTGCTGGTGGAGGTCGATAACCCCTCGCTGGCTTTCAATGCGCTCGTCGATGCATTTTTGAAAGAAGCCAACGACTTTAAGCCGGGCATCCACCCCTCCGCCGT
This sequence comes from uncultured Akkermansia sp., assembly GCA_964424645.1. Taxonomy (GTDB): domain Bacteria; phylum Verrucomicrobiota; class Verrucomicrobiia; order Verrucomicrobiales; family Akkermansiaceae; genus Akkermansia. The sequence continues at coordinate 1,102 of CAYRJI010000103.1, forward strand.
GGTGGACCCTTCCGCTTCTGTCGACCCGGCAACGGTGCGCGTTCAAGCCGGGGCGGTCATCGAAGCCGGGGTGCGTATCGGTGCGGGGTCGGATATCGGACCGGGCTGCGTCATCGGCAAACATGCCGTCATCGGGGAGCACTGCAAACTCTACGCTCGCGTGGTGGTGCGGGAACGCTGCATTCTGGGTAACTTCGTGGTCATTCAACCCGGGGCAGTCATCGGCTCGGATGGCTTCGGTTTTCTGCTCAACAAGGAAACCGGGCGTTATGACACGGTGGACCAAGTCGGCATCGTGGTCGTGGAGGACCATGTGGACATCGGGGCAAACACGACCATCGATCGCGCACGCTTCGGTCGCACCATCATCGGAGAAGGCACGAAAATTGATAATCTCGTGCAGATCGGGCACAATGTCACCGTGGGGAAGCACACGATCATCGTCTCCCAGAGCGGGATAGCGGGTAGTTCACACATAGGGAGTTACGTGACACTCGCGGCGCAATGCGGTATTGCCGGGCACCTGCACATCGGGGACAAAGCGGTGCTGGGGGCGCGCACCGGGGTGATGGCAGACTTGAAGGGAGGAGAAACCTACTGGGGTTCGCCGAGTTCGCCCTTCCGCGATGCTTTCAAACAATCTGCGGCACTCCGTAGGCTTCCGGATGCCCTCAAAACGATACAGGAATTGAAACGGGAGGTCGATGAACTACGCAAACACCTCCATTAACACGGCTCCTCTCTGATCTTCGCGGGTCATGCTTCTCACCGAGTTATACCGTCCGAACGCTGCCATCATTTATCGCCGCAGCAATGGGGCGGTTTTAGTGTGTGAGCGCGTAAAACCGGTCGGGGCTTGGCAATTCCCCCAAGGTGGCATCAAAAAAGGCGAATCTCCCATGGATGCTGCCTGTCGCGAAGGGATGGAAGAAACGGGGTTCCGTCCCAATGAATACGACATCATTGCCGAGCACGGTCCCTACCGGTACGACTATCCCCCTGCCGAGCGCGAACGCGTGCTGCGTAAACGCGGTATACCCTATGCCGGACAGGAACAACACTATTTTTTGGCTCGTATGCGCGATGACTCTGCCGAGCCTTGGCTCGACAACAAGGAATTCCGCAACTACCGATGGGTGTTGCCGGAAGAGTTTGACATCAAGTGGTTACCGGAGTTTAAGCGAGATGTCTACCGCCGGGTACTCCGCGATTTTTTCGGTGTGTAGGAGTTATTTTTCCGTACCCTCGGACAGGGTTATGGAAGCGCAGCACGGCAGGTAACGAATGCAACCTATCGCCCATATTTCATCCCCATTTGCGGAGAAGTTCGGGGTACCGCGCCAAGCCGGGCTGTCCCCGCATGTCCGGGCTCGTGTCGTCTTTGCACCGTGTATTACGCAGGACTTCGTGCGCGGGCTTGAGTCCTTCTCGCACATCTGGCTCATCTGGGGCTTTCATTGTCTGCCGACTTCCTGCGCGGTGCATCCCACCGTCCGCCCACCGCGTCTGGGCGGCAACTCCCGGGTCGGCGTGTTTGCCTCCCGCTCTCCCTTTCGCCCCAATCCCATCGGCATCTCTGCCGTGCGTCTCCTCTCCGTGGAAGAGGGACCCACCTTACTCGTCGCGGGCGCGGATTTGATGGACGGTTCGCCCATCTACGACATCAAGCCGTATGTGCCGTACGCCGACAGCATCCCGGATGCGAGTGCCGGTTATGTAGATGCCGTTCCTCGTCAATTGCTGCGCGTTGAGCTTCCGGAGGAGGCGACCGCCCTGCCCCGCGACTACGTGGACGCCCTGCGGGAAGTTTTGTCACACGACCCACGCCCCGCCTACCAAAGCGACCCGGACCGCGTTTACCACATGATCCTCCGCCCCTGCGAACTCGATTTCACCGTATCCGATGGTACGGCGCACGTCACTTCCATCCGCCGCATTGCCCCATGAACTCACTCCGCCGTGCCTTTGCCGAGCATCCCGCCCTGCGTCCGGGAACCGGGGCTGCCCTCTGTGTCTGTGCACACGGGCAGGTTCAGTGCTCCTTGGTCAAAGGCGAAAACCGCCCGAGTGTCCCATGGAACGAGGATACTCTCGTACCCGTCTTTTCCGCCACTAAACCTGCTTCGGCGGCTTGTTTTTTGCAAGCCTTAGCGGAGCACGGCGGTGACCCCCGGCTACCGATCGGCGAATTGTGGTCCAAATTTCCCGCCCCATCCTGCACGGTGGAACAGTTCCTTTCACATCAGGCGGGACTCGCGGCATGGGACACCGCCGCTCCTATCGATGACCTCGATGCCTGTCGCGCCGCCGTCGAGCACTCCGTCCCCCTCTGGTTACCGCCGCAACACGGATACCATCCGCACACCTTCGGTCCCATGCTCGACATCTTGATGCTCGCCCTCACCGGTAAACGCATCGGGGCGTTCTGGGAAGAGAGAGTCCGCCGCCCCCTCGGGTTGGACTTTTACATCGGGCTGCCGGAATCTCTCAGCCCGCGTGTGGCTATCCTGCAAGCCCCTAGAATACACGGTTCCATGCCGGATACCCCCTTCTACCGAGCTTATTTCGATCCGAGCTCGCCCGTTTATCGATCCTTCAACTGCGTGACCGGGCTGCCCTCTCCGCGTGCGATGAACTCCCCTTTCGGGTATTCCTGCGCTTGTCCGGCTCGCGGTGGCATCGCTTCTGCCCGGGGACTCGCCCTCTTTTACCAAGCCTTGCTCGGACAATTACCGCATTCTCCCTTCGATGTGCGCGTGACGGAGTGGATGAGCCACCCGGTAACCGCCGGACAGGACCTTACCCTGCTCTGCCATACCGCATTTTCTCGCGGTGCCATGTGCGAACCGGCTGCGCTCTTCGGCAACGGTGGCTTCGGACACGCCGGATTCGGCGGCTCCCATGCCTTCGCTCACCCGGGCTCCCACCTCTCCTTCGCCTACGTTACCAACGCCATGCAACTCGGCGTCCTCCCGGGCGAGTACGTACAACACCTCGTCGCCACAATCTTTGGGACAGGGGTGACACTTCGTACTTCCTGCTGACTTCGTGTTCGGCATTTGCTTCCCGTTCTTGACATAAGTCCGTGTTGGGGGTATAATTCTGCGCGTATGAATACGAGACTGCGTATCGTTATCGGAGCGGACCATAGGGGAGTCGAATTGAAGGAGGAAATAGAAGAAATGCTGCGGGGGTGGGGGTTCACAGTGGATGATGTGGGAACCATGAGTAAAGAATCCTGCGATTACTCAGACTACGCAAACGAGGTATGCCGACGTATCGTGGACGGGCGGGCGGATCGCGGAATTCTCATTTGTTTCTCCGGGCTTGGAATGAGTATAGCTGCCAACCGCTGGAGGGGGGTACGCGCCGCATTGGTACGCACACCGCAAATTGCGGCACTCTCTCGTCAGCACAGCAACTCGAATGTGATGTGTTTGGCATCCGCTTTCATAACACCGGATGACTTGGATGACATTCTGCACGCCTGGCTCCTTTCAGAATTTGAGGGCGGAAGGCATGTCAATCGTGTGCTCAAAGCGAGTGGAAGTGCTTTGGCGGTCAGTGACCCCGAACTCGCCGGTTACATCGAAGAAGAAAGGAAGCGGCAGAACAATAACATCGAGCTCATCGCTTCAGAAAACTTTGCATCTCGCGCTGTGATGGAGGCGCAAGGGTCTGTCCTCACGAATAAATACGCCGAGGGATACCCCGGGAAACGGTGGTACGGGGGATGCGAAGTGGTCGATAAGGTAGAGCAACTGGCGATAGATCGGGCAAAAGCTCTCTTTGGCTGCGACTTTGTCAATGTACAGGCTCACTCCGGGTCACAAGCCAACATGAGCGTTTATTTGGCATGTCTGAAGCCCGGAGATACCATCTTGAGCATGGATTTAGCACATGGAGGACACCTTTCCCACGGGTTCTTTGCCAATTTCTCCGGCAAATTATATAAGGTGGAGCACTACGGCGTGAGTCCCGATACCGAATGCATAGATTACGATGCGCTGGCAGCCAAAGCGCGGGAAGTGAAGCCCGCGCTGATACTCGCCGGAGCGTCTGCCTATTCCCGCATCATCGACTTTGCGCGTATACGGAGCATCTGTGACGAAGTGGGGGCAATCATGTTCGTGGATATGGCACACATTGCCGGGCTGGTGGCTGCGGGCGTGCACCCCTCTCCCGTCCCTTATGCCGACTTTGTGTCCACGACCACGCACAAGAGCTTGCGCGGACCACGCGGCGGTCTTGTGATGTGCAAGGAAAAGTGGGCAAAAAAACTCAACAGTGCGACATTCCCGGGGATGCAGGGAGGACCCCTCATGCATGTGATCGCCGCTAAGGCGGCATGTCTGGGTGAAGCCCTGCGTCCTGAGTTCCGCGAATACGCTGAACAAATCGTAAAGAATGCCAAGGCAATGGCTGCCAAAATGGTGGAACTCGGATTTCGCATCGTGGCAGGCGGCACGGATAACCACTGTTTCCTCGTAGACCTCAGCGTCAAGGGTCTCAACGGTGCCGAAGCTCAGGTGGCTCTGGATCAAGTGGGTATCACGGTGAACAAAAATGCTATTCCCTTCGATAAAGGCAGCACCGCTACTCCCTCCGGCATCCGCATCGGTACACCCGCCGTCACCACCCGGGGTATGAAGGAACAGGATGTCTGCAAAGTCGCAGAATTTATCGGACGTTGCTTGAGTATCCTCTCCGCGCAAAAAGAGCATGAGTCTCCCCATCCCTACGATGAGTTGCGGGCGGAGGTGAGCGAGTTCAATCGGCTTTTCCCAATGCCCTAACATGAAGTACGAAGTAGAAATTTGACGCAACTCCGTTGCGCGGAATTTGGCTGCAAAGCCGGAGAAGGCGGGTGTGGTGGGAGTGGGGCG
>CAYRJI010000104.1:0-5906 GCA_964424645.1 uncultured Akkermansia sp.
GACCTCGGCATCGAGGAGGGCTACGGCGTGTGTCTCGAAATGAGTGGTGCCCCGGCTTGTCTGAAAGACATCATCAAGCATTCTTCTTACGGTGCCAATATCTCCCTGCTGGGCATTCAACCCGGCGGCTCCGGCATCGATTGGAATACGTTCGTCTGGAAAGGACTCAAGATGAAAGGTATCTACGGGCGGGAGATGTTCGGCACATGGCAAAAGATGAGTGCCATGCTCCGCTCCGGGCTGAATATTTCCCCCATCATCACTCACCGTCTCCATTACACGGATTTTCGCACCGGTTTCGAGGTCATGAAGTCCGGCAACTCCGGCAAAGTCGTCCTTACTTGGGTCGAGTAACCCATCCCTTTTTCACATAAACATACCCATACTCATGAAAAAAACACATATATTACCCCTGATCGGACTCTCGCTCTGTGCAACTTCTTTTGCACAGACAGACGATCAACAGGCACCTGCCACTCCACCGGCAGAGCAAGCCGCTCCCGTAGAGGCACCGGCACCTGCCGCAACTCCTGCAGAGCAGCCCGCTCCTGCTGAGATACCGGCACCTGTGGCAACTCCTGCAGAGCAACCCGCTCCTGCTGAGACACCGGCACCTGCGGCAACTCCTGCAGAGCAGCCCGCTCCTGCTGAGATACCGGCACCTGCGGCAACTCCTGCAGAGCAGCCCGCTCCCGCAGAGACACCGGCATCCGCCGCAGCTCCTGAAGAGCAACCCGCTCCCGCAGAGACACCGGCACCTGCCGCAGCTCCTGGAGAGCAACCCGCTCCCGCAGAGCCACCGGCACCCGCCGCAACTCCTGAAGAGCAACCCGCTCCCGCAGAGACACCGGCACCTGCCGCAACTCCTGCAGAGCAGCCCGCTCCTGCTGAGGCACCGGCACCTGCGGCAACTCCTGCAGAGCAGCCCGCTCCCGCAGAGACACCGACACCCGCCGCAACTCCTGAGGAGCAACCCGCTCCCGCCACTCCTCCGACAGAGCAAGCAGCTTCCGCTCCGGCTTCCAAAGCAACGCCGCCGAGTCTCGAAGAAGTCCGAAAAGTGCTTTCCTATTTCTTGGGCTACAGCACCGGGCAGCTAATTTCATCGGAATTCGGACCTGTTAAGACGGAAGACATCGATGCGAGTATTTTCCTGAACGCACTCGCTGACAGCATCCAAGGTAATGCGCCGACCGCAGAGTTTCGTAGCGTAGACCTCCGTAGCATTCGGAATGAATACAATAGGGTGTTAAGCGAGCGCGCCAAGGAAGCTATTGCAGAAAACACCGAGCTTTCCAATAAAAAGGCGGAGGAGTACGCCAAGGAAGAGGGTGTCAAAAAATTGCCTTCCGGTATTTTGGCGAAGGAACTTTCTCCCGGCAGTGGCGCGAAGTACGATGAAAAAACGCACGGGACGAATGCTATTGTGAGCATTACCTACCAACTGCGGCTTTTGGACGGGAAGGTGGTGGATGAAAGTGCTGCACCGATGGATATTTCGATAGACAATATGTTGCCGAGCATCGCCGATGGCATCAAGCAAATGCTTGTCGGTGCCGAATGGGAACTCTTTATCCCCTCTGATAAGGGTTACGGTGAGCAGGGTCTCGGACCTCTCAAGTGCTGTACTCCCTTTATGTTCAGGGTTAAGCTTCATGGAATCAAAAAAGCACCTGCCCCCGCCGGGCAGCCCGTGCAGTTGACGCCCGAGATGATCAAGCAGCTGCAGGAACAGGGACTCCAACCCTCCTGAAGCTTCCGTCGGGTACACGAAGCCGTCATTGCGGTGTTGCGCCACCCAGTTGTCCCGGCTTTGTGCAACCGTCGGTGCGTTTGCGTGCCTACAAGGCTGCGGGGTGTTTTACCCCCGACTTTGTGGGCACGCGTCGTACTACACTACGCGTCCACACCTGTCCCAACAAATTCTCGAGGAGCACCGTAATACCGATCCCCATGCGGGTTACAGACGCCCGACAATAACACGAAGTACGAAGTAGCAAAGCCGGGAACGGCGAGCGGGGTAGGCAAACATTGATGTGCGGAACAATGTGTGTGATGGGAGGATGTGGTGGAGCAATGCGGGTGTGTGTGGCAAGCGAGGTGGATGTGACGGAAGTACGAAGTATGCGAAGCTGGGGAGCGACGCTTGCGTGGTGCCGGAGTTTGTCGCGGGTTCACCGTCCGCGTGATTCCGCTGCCTGTCTCACGCACTCTACACACCACAGAGGCACTTACCTCACGGGTGCATGGATTTGGTCTCCACGCATCGTTTTGGCGTTGCTTCTTCCACCTCCCCCTGCGCAACCTTGTTGCGCCCAACTCCTCCACTTCGTACCTCCATTCCCCTGCGTTTTCCTGCCGCAAAGTTATCGCCCACCACGAAGCTCATATTTTTCTTTGGACAGATGCACTGCGTGCCCCATCCACACGCCGACAACTTTTGTGCCTATTTCGAATGGAGTCTGACCCGCACAACCTTCGGGGCGTTAGATTCCCAAACTGCGTTCGATTCGCGGTACAGCTTCTGCAGGACAGCCGGATCGTCCACTTGGAACTCTATCGTGTGCGCATATACTCCTTCCGGAAACTTGAGCGACGGCACCACAGCTTCATCGGATTTCTTCCCCTTGCCGCCGGTCCTTATTTCCTTGTTGATGCGCCCCGCTGCCTGTTGAACTGCCTCTTGCGGGGTTTTCGTCATGAGTATTTTCTTCCCGTCATCTTCCTGCACATAGTAGAATCGCACGGAGTTATTACCTATCGTGTCAATTGTTACCTCATTGATCAACATAGTCCCATTCAACAGGAAACTGTGCTTACTGATGGATGTGATGGATGATGCCGACAACACAATCTCGTTTTGCGCATCAAGCTGTATCACGAGCACCCGACTCGCCGGTGAACTCACCGTCTCCTTTTCCTTGTTCCCCAGTGCCGTCTCTTCCCCCATCCCTACTTGCAGCCCCATCAACCCCAGCATGACGGAAATGACGACTTTTATGCACTTATTCATGTTGAATTACGTCTGACTTCCCCCTTTTACATTAATTTCCTCCGCATGTCAACCATAACCCACCCATATCTAACATCTGCTCCAAATAAATTAAGGGCCTCGTGGTGGGCGATGACTTTGACGCACTACTCTAGGTGCTTAATTTTATTGGGATAGGTGTGACGTCTCCCACACCTGTCCCAATAAAATTTTCGAAAAACGCCGCCGTGCTGATCCCCATGCGGTTTACAGACGCTCTGCGTGCTAGGGGGGCTTCAACCTCACGGGTGCCTTGATTTATTCTCCTCGCGTTGTTTCGGCTTTGCCTCCTTCCCACTTCCCTGCGCAACTCCGTTGTGCCTAGCTCCTTCACTTCGTACTTCGTACCTCGTACTTGATCACCCCCGCGCCTTCTTGCCGCAAAGTCATCGCCCACCACGAAGCTCGTATTTTCTTGGGACGGCTGTGGACGTCTCGTGGTTCAATGCTGTACGAGGCTTGACAAACCGATGAAGGAAAGTAGAATAATTTCGGAGTGCAGGTGATAGAAAGTGACACGCGGGCGGCTGTGAGCTTTACGAGAAATGATTTCCCGTGAGTCTGCGCAGTTGGTCATACTTCAGAATGATGCAAGTGAAGCACACGGATGTACGTACGGGGCTGACCCGACAGGAGGTGGAAGAAAGTCGCGCGAAATACGGCGCAAATCTGCTCACGCCCCCGGTGCGTACGCCTTGGTGGATTGAGCTCTTGGAGAAATTCACGGACCCGCTGATCGTTATTCTCATGGTGGCGGCGGTCATTTCGCTGATACCGGTGCTCTTCGTACCCGGGCACAGTTGGATGGAGAGTGCCGGAATCATCGGGGCTGTGTTATTGGCTACTGTGGTCGGGTTTATCAACGAATACCGCGCCAACAGAGAGTTCGATATACTCAACAAGGTCAAGGATGTAACGCCGGTTCGGGTGACCCGCGATGGTCAACACGTCCGCGTCCCCAAGAGCGAGTTAGTGGTCGGGGATATCGTGATTTTGGAGACAGGGGAAGAAATACCGGCGGATGGGGAGGTGCTGGAGACAGCCAACCTGCACGTGGATCAATCGACGCTCACCGGTGAGCCCTTGCCGGTGCTCAAGCAGGTCGCGACGGAGGGCAGAGAGTCCGATCGCGGCGCGTACCTCGAGCACGTGGTGCTGCGCGGCACGATGGTTACGGAGGGCACCGGGGTGATGTGCGTCACACACGTCGGAGACGCGACGGAGATCGGCAGGGTAGCGCGGGCGGCGGCGGAAGTCCACCACGTGAAGTCCCCCCTCAACCGGCAGTTGGAGGAGCTGTCCAAGGGCATCAATGTCATGGGCTCTTCCATCGCTTTCTTTTTGTTTGTGTCGTTGGTCACGCACGATACCATGGTAGGGACCTTCACGCTCACTGCCCCCCAGTGGGGAGTGTTGGGCATCATCGCCCTATCGGTGGCAGTGGCACTTCTGCGCGTGTGGTATCCCATTTTGCAGGACCTGCTCGGATACATGCGCGTGCGGCTGGGGACACCGAAGCTCGTGGAGCGGGGAGGTGCTCTGCCGTGGTTGCTCTGTCTCCTTGCCGGGTTGTGTATTTTCGGGGTCGGGATGGGGATCATGATAGGCTGTGATTATGTGACCGCCGATGCCACGACGTGGTTGCCGACGGCGGCTGCGGAGGATTTCCTGCTCTACTTTATGATAGCCATCACGCTCATCGTGGTCGCGGTGCCGGAGGGGCTGCCCATGAGTGTGACCCTGAGTCTGGCGTACAGCATGCGTAAGATGGCTCAACAGAATAATTTAGTGCGACGCATGGATGCCTGCGAAACCATCGGGGCGGCTACGGTGGTTTGCTCCGATAAAACCGGTACGCTCACTCTCAACCGCATGAGTGTGCGGGAGTGCCGCCTTGCCGGGGAGCGGCAGGTGGATGAGCAATCCCCCGTGTTCCCCCTCTTCGCCGAGTCGGTAGCCGTTAATTCTACGGCGGATTTAGACGCGAAAGGCAATGTGCTCGGGAATGTCACGGAGGGTGCCATGCTGCGTTACCTCGCGGAGCATGGGTGTTCGTACGATGATATTCGCGCTCGGGTGCGGGTGGTGTCGCGTTTGCCGTTTTCCGGGGTGAATAAGTTGATGGCAACGTGTGCCGTTTCGCGCGCGATGGAGGGCGAGCGTCTCATCTTCATCAAAGGGGCACCGGAAATCCTGCTCGCGCGGTGTACCCGCACCACGGAGGGGACCCTCGATCATGCCGCGCGTAATACGATCCGTCGGCAGATATCCGCGTGCCAGCGCGAGGCGATGCGCGTGCTTGCCTTGGCGTACAAAAAGGGGGAGGCAACCGATGTCGATGCCCTGAGTCGAGCCGTGACGCGCGACCTCGTGTGGTTGGGGTACGTTGCCATACAGGACCCCGTACGCCCGGATGTGCCGGACGCGGTCGCCGCCTGTATGCGCGCGGGTGTCGATGTGAAGATGGTGACGGGGGATAATCCGGAAACCGCCTGCCGGATCGGGCGGGAAATTGGGTTGCTGCCGGAGCGCGGTCAGCTTTCGCCGTACGCCGTGTTGACCGGGGATGACCTAACGGCGATGTCGGAGGAGGAGCTCGAATGTCATGCCCGTGATATCAGGATTCTTTCCCGCGCTAAACCCATGGATAAGTTACGCTTGGTCAGCGCGTTGCAAAAACGGGATCAGGTTGTAGCCGTGACCGGCGACGGGACGAATGACGCCCCCGCGCTCAATCACGCGGACGTGGGACTCTCGATGGGCATGACCGGTACCTCCGTAGCAAAGGAGGCTTCGGATATTGTGCTGCTGGATGATTCGTTTTCGGGCATCACGAAAGCCATCAAATGGGGGAGGTCTCTCTACCGCAATATCC
>CAYRJI010000105.1:0-5898 GCA_964424645.1 uncultured Akkermansia sp.
TACGTATTCCTAATACGTATACTTGCCGCGTCCCTCACCGGGCGCAGGTGCGGCATGGAGCGGCATACGGCGTCCCGCCGGTGGGGTACGCATTCGAACAACGTAATACTATGAAAAATACAACTCTCTACACAGCCATCCTGCTCGCAGCGAGCATGGTATACGGGGCTGGCAGCAATAAGAATAGTGTGACTGATCCCACACTGGCAACGAGTGCGACGGCGGCAAGTGCCGAGTCCGCACCGAGTACCCAAACCCTCGAGGATGTACCCGTCGTTCAGCAAGGAAGCGAGGCATCGGATACTCCGTGGCCGCGCGGCGTCTTTGTGGATGTCACGGTGGGCACTCAGGGTGTCGGCATGGATGTCGGGTACTCTTTCAACAAGTACCTGAAACTACGCGTACGCAGTACCTACATTCCGAAGTATGAGCGCACGGATGAGTGGAGTAATGTGTCCGTGGATAGCTCTTTCGAGAGCAAAAGTTGCGGTCTCATTTTAGATTATCACCCATGGGGAGGCTCTTTCCGTATTTCGGCAGGTCTCAATGCAGCTCCGCTTAAGGTAGAGGCTGATGGTTCACTCGACAGGGACTACAGTGGGTACGCAGATAAAGTATATCATCTGGGCAACTACGATTACAGGTTGAAAGGTGGCAAAATAAACGGACACCTGAGGGGAAAGTACGAGTGGGACACGATACAGCCTTACATAGGGATTGGCTGGTCGTGCAGCTCAGAAAGTAAGCACGCGTGGTACTTTACTGCTGATATTGGCGTAAATATCATGGGCAAGGGGGACTTGAGTGTCAGCGGTGACTCCAGCAGCATACAGCAAGCCGATGCGGGACAAGGTAACTGGCACGACCTAGACATGGGTCAATTGGAAAACAGCTTGCGCGAAGAAGGCGAGGATGTCTTCGAAATCGCGGATAAGATAGTCGTCTATCCGGTGCTACACTTCGGTGTGGGCTGCCGCTTCTGATTAGCAGTTCTACTGTCATACCCACCCCGCCCGCCGCTTTTGTTGACTTGCTCCTGCGGCGGACACGGGGTGGGTAACGTTTTTTGCGCTTGCCAAGTGGGGGGACTTGGTGCATAACGTTCGGGGACATGAATGAGCAGGGCGAACATAAACCGGAGTGGCTCAAGGTCAAGTTGCCGAAGGGGAGGGCGTTTCATCGGGTACAGGGGTTGGTACAGGGGCAGGGACTGGTGACCGTGTGTGAGCAGGCACTGTGTCCCAATCGCGGCGAGTGTTGGAGCCACGGTACTGCCACCTTTATGGTGTGTGGGGAGGTCTGCACGCGGGCTTGTCGGTTCTGCGCCACGCGCACGGCGAAACCCGAGCCACTGGATGAACAGGAGCCGCAGAAAGTGGCGGAAGCGGTGGCGAGGATGAAACTTGGGCATGCGGTGGTGACGATGGTGACGCGGGATGACCTGAAGGATGGAGCAGCTGGACACATAGCCGCCACCATACGTGCCATACGCGCGGCAAGCCCGGAAACCATCATCGAGGTGCTCACCTCGGACTTCAACGGGAACGAAGAAGCCCTAGCCGTCGTCATAGACGCGCGTCCGCATATTTTCAATCACAACGTGGAAACGGTGGAGAGACTCACGCCGCTGGTACGATTCCGCGCGCAATACCGCCGCTCCCTCCACGTACTGGAGAAAGCGAGGCAGTTGGCAGCGGGAAAGGTGGTGACAAAGAGTGGGCTCATGCTCGGGTTGGGCGAAACACGGGAAGAAATAGAGCAAACGATGGACGATTTGTTGGAGCACGGCGTGCGAGTGCTCACCATGGGGCAGTATTTGCGACCCAGTGCCAAGCATCTACCCGTAGTCCGTTACGTGCGCCCGGAAGAGTTCGCGGAGTTGCGGGAGGTGGCACTCGCGCGCGGCTTTGAGCATGTGGCAAGCGGTCCGCTCATCCGCTCCTCCCACCACGACGCCACCTTCCGCCCGCCGCAGGAGATTCTCGATGCGCTGAACGCCGAGGCGGTGAACTGCGGCAAGTAATTCCGCATTCGCTAAATACGGGGTAGCTGAGCCGGGAAGATGCGGCGATCACCGGAGATTTTCTTGGGGCAAGAGAGATTTTTTTGCGCGGAAAGCAAATTCTTGCTTGCTATGTGGGGGGGGATGTGCTAATTTATCCCGGAAGAACATCCCGCTTATGAAAACCCCGATACTCAAAAAGACGACAGGCAAAGGTGGTTTCACACTCATTGAGTTGATGGTTGTGATTGCTATTTTGGCGACACTGGCATCTGTTGGTTATGGACCTATCCTCGACCACATGAATGACGGCGACCGCCAGAAAGCTAACTCGAACCTCAAGAGTGTGTTTACCTTGCTCCAGCAGTTCAAGATGGACCATGGCAGTTTCCCCTGCGATGCGACGGGTGAGAGTCTCCAAGAAGAAAACGCGACGACTGACTTCGGAGAGTTGAAGGGCGATACCTCCAATGCCTATTTCCGCCAGCTTTTCTTCAAGAGCGGCGTAGAATCTGAGAAACCCTTCTTTGCCAAGCTTGCTACCTCCGGGCTCAACATCAAGAACGAGGGGGACGAGAAGCTCGCCAATGGGAATGCGCTGAAGCCGGGGGAGAATGCGATGTCATACGTCATGCGCAAGGACCCGCAGGATGATAAGATTAAGGTAGCTGTCAACAAGAGCAATGCTCCGTTGGCGATGTGCTCGGTGTTTCCTTCGAAGACACCCTACGCCGGGGATAAGATACAAATCGATATGGCTTCCTTCCGCGGTCATTTCTTCGTCCTCTTCTGCGATGGTTCTGTCAATGACCTAGAGGAAAGTGTTGAGGAGACAGAAGATAACGACGCGATCGGGGTCTTTAAGGCAGGGAAGGGGATATTCCCGGAGACGAAGCGGGGACGTGCTACGGCACCGGACCATCTCGTCTTGACACCGGAAGCCTGAGGTGCCGCTTTGCGCGGGTGTTAGAATAAAACCGAAGCGGTTAGGATATCTGAGGGCGCGGTCGCGAAGTGCAGCATGTCTGCGATGGCGACCGCGCCCTTTTTTACGTTATTGTGCGGCGTATTCGAGCATGCCGCGAAAGGTGAGGAGGGGGTCGAGGACGTGCGCCCACGTCGGTGTTTGTCCGTTCGGTAAGGCGGCATCTCCGCCGGTGACGACCACCTTGACCTCGGAACCCAACACAGACATCATACGTTCGACGATGCCGCGCACCATGTACTCGTAACCGAGCAGGACGCCGGAGCGCAGGGCATCGTGCGTGGTACGAGCCGGGAACTCGGGAGGGGCACCTGCTACGAGGTCTCCTAGGGAGAGCTCGGGAAGGAGCCCGGTACTGCGGGCAGGGGCGAGGCTGAGAGACCGCAGACCCGGCGTGATAACGCCGCCGAGTAGCGTCGGTTCGCCATCCACGAGGGCGACGGCATCGAAGGTGCAGGCCGTACCCAAGTCCACCGCAAGGGCAGGCAGTTCGTAATGCGCGGCGAGGGCTGCGGCATTCACTAAGCGGTCGGCACCGATGCAACTCGGGTGGTCGTAGAGACGCACAAGACGCGGGAAATCACGCCAATTGATGTCGTGCAAGGGGAATTCGGAGAGTTGGGCGCAGAGAGCATCGGCGGCTCGGGGCACCACAGAGCAGAGCACAACTTCTTCAAAGACCCATCCTTTCAGAAGTTCCGACACATTTCGTTCGCCGATGTGTTGAGTGGGCATCGACCGTACCTCCCCGCACACCTTCCCGGCTTTTGCCAAGGTAACTTTCGTGCGGGTGTTGGAGTTATCGATCAGCAGGAGAGATTTTTCGACGTTCATCCGAAGAATCTGGTTTCGAGAGTATCGCAGGTACGCGCGGCACCATTGCGGCGACCCGCTGTGCGCATGTTCTGCACCATTTGCTGCCATCCGGTTGCACCGTGTTGCAGCATCCTGTCAATGGTCTGCACCAGCTCTTCGGCACTGTCCACTTGCCGCCCGGCTCCGTCGTCGATGAGCATCTGCCTGTTGCCTTCTTCCTGTCCGGGTAAGGTGTAGTTGACCAACACGGGTGTTTGCACGGCGTATGCTTCGAAGACGGTGGAAGCACCCGCTTTCCCGATGTAGAAGTGAGCACGGCTCAGAGGAGCTGCCAAGCTTCCCGTTCCCCCGCAGTGAAATGTGACGCGCTCCCCCGCTCCGCCCAACAGCTTGCGGATGCTTGTCTCCCGCCCTTCTCCCAACAGGGTAATCTGAAGACGGGACCAGCGCGAGAGAAGTGCCGACACATCCGCACAAACCCTGTGCGGACGCGCATGTGCGCCGTACACGATTCGCAGGTCATCTCCCTCTGAGCTCGGCACACAGCGGGACGCATCCGGGTGAAAATCCCGGAGTACAGGGAAGCCCGTGGTGCAGAGACGTGCGGCATCCACTCCCAACTCCTCGCAAGCATACCGTCGGCTCTCGTCGTCGGGCATGCAGATGAGCGGGACTTGAGTACGCACCCAAGCACTGTTGACATGCAGGGCATCTGTCACGACGACGGCGTAGGGGATACGCAGTCCCTCCTCCCGCACCAATTTGTCGAGCATGTAGGCGTAGAGCGGGTAGGTACAGACGATGAGACGTGGTTTTTCCTGCTGCAAGAGGCGTCGCAGGTACGCCAGACTGCCCGCTATACCGGGCAGACCCAGCATGCGCGACCAGTCCGTTGCATCAATTTGTGCATAGGCGATACCCCACACCCAAGGCAAACGCCGGACACATTCGCGATAAAAGGACCGCGTCATCCGGAACATACGCGGACGCGCCTCCGCACATACATCTCGCACCTCGGCTACCCACCCCCTCGTTCGCATTTCTTGTGCCAATGCCCGCGCCACAGCCTCGTGCCCCCGTCCGTAGCCTATGCTCAGCATCAGTGCCTTTCGCTCTTCATTCATGGGCTCGCGGACTTTCAGCGGGTAGCGGGAATCGAACCCGCGTAGTCAGCTTGGAAGGCTGGAGCTTTACCACTAAGCTATACCCGCACGGCTTGGAACACATTCTACCCTAATTTTGCCGTTTGACAAGCCAAATCTCAAACCCGCAAAAAAAAAATCACGTCCGTCCACAGCCGTCCCAAGAAAAATATGAGCTTCGTGGTGGGCGATGACTTTGCGGCAGGAAAACACGGGGGTGATCAAGTACGAGGTACGAAGTACGAAGTGAAGAAGTTAGGCGCAACGGAGTTGCGCGGGCATGGTGGGAGGAGGCAAAGCCAAAACGACACGAGGGGAACAAATCAAAGCATCCGTGAGGTTGATACGTCTGTGGTATGCGAAGCCATGAAGAGGTGCTCGTGTGGCACCGGTACCCATCACACATGACGCGACATGCCACAACACTCTCATCAGGCACGTTTTTTCTGCCACATCTGCACTGCTCACCCCGTCCGCCATTCCCCGGTTCTGCTACTTCGTACTTCATGTTGGGCGTCTGCAACCCGCGTGGGAATCAGCATCGTAGCGTTTTTCGAGAATTATATTGGGACAGGTGTGACCACTCCTCGGCTTCGCATACTTTGTACTCTTTATTTGCATCGCCCTGCTCGCACCTCCGACAACACGCACAGTTCCCCCGCCGCTTCCTCTCGCACACTACATCCGCCAAAACCCCGAAAAACGGGGCACCGTCCCGTTGCCTTTCACCGTTCCCGCATTACAGCTTTGCCACTTCGTACTTCGTACTTCGTACCTCGTACTTCATGTTGGGCGTCTATAACCCGCATGGGGATTAGCGTGGCGGCGTTTTTCGAAAATTTTCTTGGGACAGGTGTGATCTGTCCCAAGAAATATGAGCTTCGTGGTGGGCAATGACTTCTCCGAGCGTCATTTTCGGATGCGGCGAGGGGAGGGGTCACGGGGTGCTCCCA
>CAYRJI010000106.1:0-5767 GCA_964424645.1 uncultured Akkermansia sp.
CCCCCAATCTCGGTGGAGATGCTCCTCAGCACGATCCAAACGAGGGCAGCGGCGGAAGCGCGGAGCCGGGGAACGGTGGACCCTCAGATTTCATTCCATAGGATTATACCGATACCCCACCATCAAACACACCTCCCTCTGTGAGGGTAGCACCCGAGGGTGTCAAGGTGGCACCAACGCCGAGTCAGGGGGGGTACCTTTGTACCTGACATGGAGGACCGGTGACATTAATCCCGGTGGTAGCCCCACCGTTGGTATGATCGTGACAGTTATTATCCGGTAAACGAATGGCGGGGGAGGAGTTGCGGGGATGCCCCGTAACCCCTCCCCTCGCCGCATCCGAAAATGACAGTCGGAAAACCCTCGTGCCCCCACAGCACGAGGTCTTTTTCGTACCCCGTTGCTCACCACACCCAAATCCTTCCCCACCCTTTTCTTGGGACGGCTGTGACGAGAGGCAGGAAGGCGTAGTCGGTCAAAACAGTTCCACAATGCCCAGAAGGCGCAGCAGCCAGAGAAGGAGAGCGAGTAGAGAAAGAGAAAACCACGCAATGATACTTGCCCCGCTCACCGACCGGCGCGGACTATTGTCTACCCCATCCTTGATCCTCGCGGATTGCTGTTGGGTCACGACGTCTTCACTCTTACCGAGTTCTTCCTGCATCTGTATGAAAATCAGAGATAACTACAACAAAGGAAAGGCAGAATATCCGTAGCACAAACACACGGGGGGAAATGCTGCTTGGCGTAAACCGCGCAGGCGGCGCGTCCGCAAAGGTAAGCAGCCAGTGCCGCCGCATGCAGCGGGGCAAGCCCCTGCGCCGCTAGGGCTGCCACGACTCCGGCAAGCACATCTCCTTGACCGCCATTGGCCATGTAGGGTCCACCCGTGCTGTTGTATATGATTTGAGAGCCATCCGTGGACAGGGAGCGAGCACCCTTCAGTAAGAGGGTACAGGGGTTCTGTTGCACGAAAGAGCTCGCCGCCTCCACGCGTGAAAGGTTTTCGGATTCCGGAAAAAGGCAACGCATTTCGCCCGCATGAGGGGTCAGAATCGCTCGCTTAGGCAGGGGAAGTTCCCCCGCTGCCAAAAGACGTAGGGCGTCGGCGTCCAGCACGACGGGGCACTCCGCTGCCGCAAGTAGCGCACTCAGAGCACGGCGGTCGGCAACATCGGGGGTACCCATGCCGGGACCGACGAGCCACGCTTGCGCCCCCTCAGACGGTAATTCTGTAAAACTGTTGACGCGACGCACCATCACTTCCGGGGCGGCACGCACGGCGAGTAGTTCATACACATCCGGTAGGCAAAATAGCTCCACGAGACCGGCTCCCGCCCGCAAAGCAGCCTGTGCGCACATCTGTGCCGCCCCAAGCATTCCTATCGAGCCGGCAACTATGCGCACGCGTCCGGCACGATGTTTGTAGCAGCTGTAGTCGCGGTGCGGGAGCAGGGTCAGTATCTCCCCGTCGGCTACACTCACCTTGCCCTTCTCCGTCTGCAACAAAGCCGGAGCAAGGGGCACGCAGATTATGCGACCGACATAATTCTCTGCTCCATCGACGAGCAGACCCGCCTTCACACAGCCAATGGCCAGTGTGGCATCGGCGCGTACGGCATAGGGAGCTGCCGTGCCTTCGTCAACATGCAGCCCGATGGGGCTATCCACCGCAAGCACGCAACAGTGCACTGAATGTGCGCGTAGATGATTGATTTCTGCCGTCAGCTCAGCATACCGAGGACTTAAATTGTTGCGGGCACCGCTGCCCAACAAACCATCGATGATGAGGGTACCCTCACACGTGCGTTTGGGTGACTCCCCGAGCAGGGTTACTGCCGCCCTTGCAGAGGTAAGCTTGAGCTGATAGCGTGTCAACTCCGCCATCTCGGAAACGTCTGTTACACAGCGTAGAGAAATAGCCGTATAGCCCAGCTCCCTCGCTATGCCGAGGGCGTCCCCGGCGTTCAAGCCCTTACCGGCGTACACGATGACGCGTGGATAAGTGCCCACCATATCGGCAAATTGCGCATCTTGCCGCAGTTGTATGACGGCAGAACGTATGGCATCCTCCATCAACCCCTCGGCCGTGCAGAGTCCCTCCTCAAAAGCTCTTTGCTCGGCTTCTCGCCATACTCGGCTTGTGTGGATATCCATGACCCTATATCATTGTACTCCAATTTGCTGCTTATCACGTTCCAGCCAGACATAGCGTTTAAAGAGTACCTTGAGCGATGCCGTCAATGGCACCGCCAGCAGCGCACCCACGATCCCACCGAGTATACTACCCCAGAAGAGAACGGAAAACATGACGGTCAGGTCGTGCATGTGCAGGCGAGTCCCAAGTATCTTGGGCTGCAAGACCCAACCGTCCAGCTGACTGACAGAGAGGAAAATGGCGAGCACCGCCGCCACATGCCCGGCATCGTGCCACATACTCCACGCGAGCAGAAGAGCGGGAACACTCACAGTAATCATCCCGATGTAGGGGATAATGCCCAGTAACGCCGCCGCTACTCCAATTGTGACCGCGTGGGGCAAGCCCATGATCATGAGTGCGCAGCCAAGCACAACTCCGTCGATGAGGCTCACCAGCATCTGCCCACGTACAAAGGAAACCACGTAAGTATTGATATCCCTGAGTGTGCCCACCACTTCATCGCGAAAGCGGGATGCACGTATCGGCAGCACATCATGCCATTTTTCCTTGATGCCTTCGCTTTCCAGCAAAAAGTAAAAGAGAAACACCGGAATGAGTACAATACCGATGAGGAAGCCGACAGACCCGTAAATAACCTTCGTACCCGCCGTAAGCCACCGGATTCCGATGCTGATTAGGTCGTCAGAATGGTGCTCGAGGATGGCTATCAACTTTCCCGTATAATCTTTCGGCTCATTCGCGTCCTGTTTAATTTCCCGACTTTTCCCTCCTTCTGTTTTTTTCTCATCCTGCATGCGCTTGTAAAGGGTGTCGATAGCCGTTTGTGCTATGGGCGTGTTCTCTAAAAAGGACTTACCGGCATCCACTGCATTCTGCAAATACTCAGCTCGATGCTGAATCAAATCCTGCGTTTGATTCACTAATGGCGGTACCACTGTGTACCCGAATATCCCCACTACCACCCCTGCCCCAAGCATCACCGGCAAAACGGCAAGTACACGCGAACATCCGATTCGCGCTTGCAACCAGTTTACTATCGGATTGAGCAGGTACGCCAATACTCCGGCTATAATGACCGGCAAAAGCACTGATTCCAGTGCCACGAAAGCCCGTACCAATCCGTACAGCAACCCACAGGCCACGATGACCAGAAAGAGCACGCACGCCCACGTCAACGCATGCCAACACGCCGCCCGCTGAAAGGGTGTCGGATATTTCTTTTCACCCGTCATACTCGGTGAAGTTTACCCGTTTTCCTCCAATGTGTCAACTCTGAATGCTCTTGACATTTCGTAAAATCGGGATACAATGCACCGCAAATGCCTCGTGTTCCCTCACTCACGCTGCCGACCGATGACTTCGAGGAGATGCTCGAAATGAGTAACCGCCGCCTTATTTACAGCCTCCGAATGTCGGTTTTCTCCCCCGAAAACGCGAGACGTTTCAACCCTCGTCCCCCGGAGGAGCACGATGCTTACATCGTTCACCAAGAACCCGACCGCATTATCGTCCATATCTTCGCCGACGGCAAGGTGGTGTTCGATTGCCTCATCGTTCCGACCAATCAAAGATAGGGGCAATGGTTAGCCTCATACCTGTCCAAAAATTCCGAAAATCACCGCAGCACCGGTCAACCTCACGGATGCTTCGATTTGTTCCCCACGCTGCGTTTCTCGAGAATTTTACTGGGACGGCTGTGGATTTTTGCGCCCCTAGGGCATAATATGCTTGACAAGGTGAGACCTCGGCGATAGCATAGCGCGCTTGCCCACCCCTGCGGTGTTTGAATGCGCGAATAGCTCAGTCGGTAGAGCAGTAGACTTTTAATCTATTGGTCCCGGGTTCGAATCCCGGTTCGCGTATGTTTGCGGTGGGTGGGCGTGTTATCCAACGACAGGATAAACTACGAATCTGTACAGAATGAAACGAATAATGAACATTCTCTCCAAACTCGCCTACGCCCTGCTCGTCGTGGTACCGTGGAGTTTTGCTCTGGAACTCAGCGACCTGCATCTCCCCATGACCCGGGATGAAGCGGACACGACCCTCAGCAAAGATTACGAAAGTACCCTCCTCCGGGACGGCAGTGTGCGCCGTACGTGGAAACTGGATAACCGTACCGTGTTTGTGGACTTCAACTCCGCGTCCAATGAAGGAATACTCATTGCAGTTATTTATGACAAACCGGTTTCCCTAAAGGTTGGACAAGCAGATGCGAAGGCGTTGGCAGCCGGAAAACTCGAGAAGAAACCGAAGTGGAGCCCGCCGAAAGACAAAGAGGCACGTATAAAAGTGCGTGAAGTATATGGACTGGAGGGTGCAATGCGTACGGTGCTCAGCGATAAAACGAAACTCTTTTACGAGACGGGCAAAGAGAAGGGAACAATTGTGCGTGTTTCTCTCTTCCTCCGTAGCCCTTCCACAAATCGTTGGGTACTTCAGGAAATCCCGCGAGATGCCGAGCGCACCGCCTTGGGTAACCAGATGACTCCCCAGCATATCAAAGAAATGTATGCCGATGAGGAGCGTCGCCGTGCCATACCCCTCAAGTCTGATATTGCCGCCGATGAGGGCAGCACGCAATCGGAGCAGTCCGACTTCGGCGAGAGCTCATCGAGCAAAACGACCATCACGATCAAAGTACCGCAACACAGGACGCAACAGGATAAAGCTCAAGAAAGTGATGCCGTGGTAGAAACAACTGCTTTGGGCTCTCCCGGAACGAAAGTTTCGGATACCCCAAAGCCGGAAAAGATCAAAATCACAATGGACCGCGGACAGAGAGCATCCGAAAAGTTGACCTTTTTGGCAACTCCGCCGGATTGGCTCAAAAAAGTTGGTATAGAAAATCCGACGTGGTGGCATTACATCGGCATTGCCGTCGTTTTACTGCTGCTCGTGATCATGATGCTGCGTGCCGTCCTACACGCTTCCTCCAGTGCAGCGCGTCGTAGACGTTTCAATGAGGTCATCAATCAAGGTGGTCAACCAAAGGTGAGGTCGAAAAGGCGTTAGGCAAGGGCTAGTTGGCAACTCACACACATTGCTTGTGCCCCCCCCCAAACCAGCGGAGAGAGTGGGATTCGAACCCACGGTGACATCTCTGCCACGCTCGATTTCGAGTCGAGTGCCTTAGACCAACTCAGCCATCTCTCCGGTCGGGCATCGTCCAAGATGCCTCACACTACGTGACCGCCATTTTAGAAGTGCTGCCTCATTTGTCAAGCGTTTTCTCCGCGCTGAATGTGGCTTGTCACACCTGTCCCAATAAAATTTTCGAGGAACGCCGCCATACTAATCCTCATGCGAGTTACAGACGCACTGCGTACCAAGGGGGCTTCAACCTCTCAGGCGCATGGATTTAGTTCCCACTCGTCGTTCCGGCTATGCCTCCCCCCGCCACGCCCGCGCAACTCCGCTGCGCCTAATTTATTCACTTCGTACTTAATTAATCTCCCTACGTTACCCGGGAGATGCATTTGCATCACAGCGTAATTCCATGGCGTTTAAGATGTTTCTTTGCCGAGGCATGTCCTTGCCGGGCGGCACGGCGGTACATCTCGAGGGCGGCACTCAGGTTCTTCTTTACACCCCAGCCAAACTCCA
>CAYRJI010000107.1:0-5591 GCA_964424645.1 uncultured Akkermansia sp.
GTTTCGAATTTGCTCTGAATTTGCCCAAATATTCACGCGAAATTCGATTTTTTCGAAAGATGACAACATCTACACATTCGGCGGCACTTCTGTTTCCCCGCAGCACCCGCTCACCTCCTTTTACCCCTCGTTTTTTCACCATGATTTCGCTCCTCACAACATACGTATAATCATACACTAGCAGATACACTGTTTCGAATTTGCTCTGAATTTGCCCAAATATTCACGCGAAATTCGATTTTTTCGCATCCCCCCCCCCCCTTCCTTCTACTCTTTCTCAGGGGAGGACTCTGTGCGCAGGAATCCTCCGGTCTGATTTTTAAGGATATTCATACCTATTTGCATTGCGCGGAAGTAGAGATTGCTAGGTATTCGTCCATCATCCCGCAGCCAGTATCTTGTTCCCGATGAATTTCCGGTGGTGTAAATGTAATCCTGAGTCGCTAGGTCTCTCAGAAGTCTTTTGACTTGTTCCGAACTGAGATGTCCGACAAAAATTTTTCTAATCTCCCTAAATCTCGCCCCGTTGTGCTCATGCAGGAACGTGCTGATAAGCGGAATAGAGAGAGAAACATCCCAATCCTGCTTCTTCTGCATGTAGGACGGTATGTCGTTGGCGATCTCATAGTACCGACGAGCCGGGAAATACTGAGTCCCCTTCGTAGCTCCGCTCTTTTCGATAGCCCCTTTCCTGAGCAATGATTGAATCATGTTGCGCGGTACCTCCGTACTACGGTCTGCGCAAATCTTCTCCAATGCTATGATTTCAAATACAGAAAGTCGATTTTCAGGCGAGAGCTGCTGCTGCCTCTCATTAACGAAGAGCGCAAATGCTTGATGCGTAATTTTAGCCGGTATAGTCAGCTCAACCATCTGTTCGTTGCTATTGTCATAGTCCGGTTCTCCCTTACCTTCTGAGAGCGTGTACTTAAATATTTTGTCCACCCCCTGACCGGAGCGTTCTGTGAGCCCAATTTTCGAAAGCACATCCGAGAGGAGCCTGTTGCGCGGCGTACTCAATACCTTCAAAATATTCTCCTTCGTGACTCCCATGGGAAAACCACCTGCGTTGGTGATGGTGAATTTATCCGGATACTGCTTGATCAGCGTCTCGCCGGACATGCGGTAATCGCGATGTGCTATGGCATTGCAGATTGCCTCGCGAATTACTATCTCATTAAAGGCGAGGATGTTAATGATATATGGTCCGTCCTGAATGGGTATGCTTATGTTCCTCACGTTGACATCGTGCCACAACTTCCTGATTGTTATCAGAAAGCACTCATCATAGATGATACGATTTTGGAACTCTATATCCGCCTCACTCGTCCGATATTCAAGGTGTATGGCGGCATTCGGAAGCAGCGTCTTCAGAACCTCCTTCCGTCCCAACAGTATCAGTGCAGCATGGGTGACCCCTCCGTGCCGCAGGAGCCCCAAATCACTCAGCACATTCTCCGTCGGTAATGCGAGAAAATCACTGTTATTCTGTTTGTTGGAGTACGTATTTTTCAGGATACCCAAGGCTGTTTCGTCCAAATCTTCTACGCCGACCTGCTCGTCGATTTCTGCCGACCAGTCCGCTAGACCGCTTTGCACCCGTATCGTATCAAATTTGTCCGCTGACAGTGGAACGAGACTTTCCCCATTGCGCCCGTAGTACATACCCTTCCACGCTATCGGTATGCCCCTAGGCGCAGCGGGTATCTTGATGAGCAGTACCCGTTTCCCTTCCACCTCCCCCTCTATAACTTCGCGTATTGTTATATTGTTAGTCGTATTCTTCGCTATTTCGTGCTTGAAGTCACGACCTATGCTCGCATCCGTTCCTACAACCCGAGATGCGAGGTCCCTACCCCTTTTGTCGTTTACTCCATAACACAACCAGCCAAACTCTCTTTCCCGCAAATTGGCCTCATTGCTCAAAGCGGAAACGTATTGACCGACGAAATCCGACCACTTGCCACGCCGCGCTTCTTTGAACTCAACTACCTCATTCTCTCCCACTTCGATAAGCTCGGTGAGAAGTTTCCGTATATCTCGCATTTTCTCCATACGCCGCAACTATACCATGCCCCAACCTCCATGTAAAGTTTTTTTCACCATGATTTCGCTTTATTCAATACCATTATAATCAATAGATAACAGGGACATGATTTCGAATTTGCTTCAAATTTGCCCAAATTTTCACACGAAATTCGATTTTTTTATAATCACCTCAAAAAATCCTTCGGCAAATCACCGCAGTGTCGGCTCCTATGCGCTACCCTCATGCCCGGCAACCCACAGGAATATCACCCCCCCCCTGTATTGCTTACTCTTTTCCTCACTCGCCACACACGGTAATCTCACACTTTGACCACACACACCCTCCTCGCACGACACCGCAGCCGATTGCGTCCGTCCCTCCTTAGCTTGGCATACTGCGTACCTCGTACTCGATCACCTTCGTGCTTCCCCGTGACACAGCCAACGCGCACCACTGGCATTGTATTTTCTCGGGGCACATTTGCTTCATGCCTGATTGCACGCAGTTTCGTGTCGTTCTATTTCGGCACTAAGTTCAGCCCAGCGGGAGAAGAGTGACTCGTCCTCCCTGTCCAGACGTTGGTATTCTTCGGAGAGTGAGCGTAGGAGCTCGGCATCATTGCCTACGTCGTCTCGGCTGAGCATTTTCGTAATTTCCGTCTTACGGGCGGCACATGCCTCTATAGCCGTTTCCAGCTGAATCAGTTGCTTTTTAAGTGGTCTGATCACGCGTGCCTCCGCCTCTCGCATTTGCGCGCGTTCCCGGCGAAGTGCCTGCCGATTTTTCGCGGCGATGGACGTCCCGGGGCGGGTACTTGTAGCGGCGGAAGCTACCGCCTCCCCCTCAACCTTCTCGAGATACTGACTCACATTCCCGTAAAACAGACGGGGGTTATACCCCGGACGGAACTCAAGCACCTTGTTGACTAGGGGGTCCAGAAAGCTGCGATTGTGGGAAACGATGCAGAACGAACCCGGATATTCCTGCAGGGCGCGCTGTAATACTTCCTGACTCTGCATATCCAGATGGTTCGTCGGCTCGTCCAAAATGAGGAAGTTCGCCGGATGCAACAGCATGCGCACCAACGCTACCCGCGACTTCTCCCCGCCGGAAAGCATCTCGATACGCTTAAATACATCATCTCCGTGGAACAGAAAGCAGCCCAAAATGTTACGCACCATCGGCAGGGTTTCCCGAGACGCCGCCGCTTCCGCGCATTCCAGAACAGTTTGCCGGGTATCCAGTACATCCGTGTGTGTCTGAGAGAAAAAGGCGACCTCGGTGTGGTGTCCGAAACGCACCTCGCCCGCGTCCGCCTCCTCTGTCTTCGAAATCAATCGCGTAAAAGTCGACTTCCCCGCGCCGTTCACCCCGACGATCGCTATACGGTCCCCCTTCTCCATCCGAAAATCATAACCGTGCAGCAGTCGGACATCTCCATACGCCTTGCTCACTCCACAAAGTTCAACCACCATCGCGCCTCCCGCCGGAGGAACCGGAAAATGGAAGCTCAATACCTCTTCCTCCGCCTCTTCTTCAATGAGTTCGAGCTTCTCGAGTTGCTTGAGGCGACTTTGTACCAAGGCTGCCTTCCCGGCGTTGTAGCGGAACCGGTCGATGAAAGCGCGTGTCTTCGCCACCTGCTTGCGTTGCTTTTGCGCAGCTTGCCGCCGTGCCCCGCGCCGCGCCCGACTTTCTCTCAGGTAAAACGAAAAGTTGCCGGAATACTCCTCCGCGCGTCCGTGGTGTATCGCGATCGTGCGCGTGACGAGCGCGTCCAGCAACGCCGCATCGTGCGAAATGATGCAGATAGCCCCCCGGTAATTGCGCAAATAGTGCTCCATCCACCGCTGACTCTGCAGGTCTAAGTGGTTGGTCGGCTCGTCAAGCAGGAGTATCTCCGGTTCGCGTAGCAACAACCCGGCGAGAGCGATCCTCATCTGCCATCCGCCGGAAAACTCCCCGCAATCCCGCTCAAAGTCGCTTTTCTTGAATCCCAACCCGCCCAAAATGGTCTCCGCCCGCGCCCGCAGCGTGTGTGCCTCGCTGTCGTGCAACAGGAGCTCCAACCGCCCCAACTCCTCCAAGGTATCACCGTAGCGCGGATCTTCCTTCCCAAGTTTTTGCATCTCTGCCGTCAGTTCTTCTACCTGTGCCGTCATCCTTGCGATGCTGTCGACATCGGCAAGTACCTTTCGGAGGAGAGGCACCCCGCACACATGTATCCCCTCCTGCGGCAGGTATCCCACGCGTGTCTGGCGCGGCAGCACCACCCGCCCGGCATCCGGTTGTATTTCGCCCACGATGCACTTCATGAGCGTGCTTTTCCCCGCGCCGTTTTTCCCGGCAAAAGCAACGCGTTCTCCACGCTCTACCACAAAACTGAGCGCGTCGAACAACACGCGTGCGCCGTACGCTACGCTGAGTTCTTGGACGGCAAACTCCATGCCTCACTGCGCCCCCAAAGCAGCATTCCAGCGACTGATATTTTCCGCCTGCTCGGCAAAGAGGTCTGCACAATCATCGTGTATTTCTACGCCAAGAATTTTATCGCCCTGTGCTACTGCATTTACAACTGCTTGGTCCTCCGGTCCTTCCACTTCTCCAAAGATAGTATGTTTCCCGTTCAGCCATTCCGTCGGCACGTGGGTGATAAAGAACTGCGACCCATTCGTCCCCCGCCCCATCCAATCCCGCCCGGCATTCGCCATCGCCAACAACCCGGGCTTCGTAAACTTCAACATCGGTATACATTCATCATCAAACCGATACCCCGGTCCTCCCCGCCCCGTGCCCTCCGGGTCCCCTCCCTGTATCATGAAGTTCGCTATCACCCGGTGAAAGGTCAATCCATCGTAAAACCCCCGCTTTGCCAAGTTCAGAAAACTCGCCGCCGTCATCGGCGTCTTCGATGCGTATACCCTCATCCGTATCTCCCCTCGGCTCGTCTTGAGCGTAACGTGCTTGTCTGTAGCCATGCCCGAAGTATACCGACCCATCCCCCCTCTGTCCAGCCAAATTAGCTCTCCGGTCACACCTGTCCCAACAAAATTTTCGAGAAACACCGCCATGCTAATCCCCATGCGGGTTACAGACGCCCCGCGTGCGAAGGGGGCTTCAACCTCACGGCTGCGTAGATTTGGTTTCCACGCATCGTTTCCGCTTCGCTTCCTCCACACCCCCTCCGCGCAACCCTCACAGAGGGAGGTGTGTTTGATGGGGTGTGGTCAAGGTATCTGATGTGAGGGTCCATCGCCCCCCGGCTCCGCGCTGCCGCCTTTGCCTGCGCCGGGGTCTGCCTGACCAGGATTCCCACCGAGATTGGGGGTGGTACCCTGAACCGGCGGGACACGAACACCATCGGGAGCTACATCCGCCGAGGGCTTGTTGGCATTCGGGGTCACTAGAACGCCGCCGGGTGACACTTCCGCAGAGGGTCTGTTGGCGTTCGGGGTCACCTGCACGCCGCTCGGGGCTACTCCCGCAGAGGGTCTATTGGCGTTCGGGGTCACCTGCACGCCGCCGGGTGCTACTCCCGCAGAGGGTCTATTGGCATTCGGTG
>CAYRJI010000108.1:0-5534 GCA_964424645.1 uncultured Akkermansia sp.
GCATGGCTCCGTGCGAACCGCGATGCAAACAATAACCCCGCAGGCACACAGACCAATGGAAACGACAGATAACAAGTACATTACGGCGCAGGAGATTGCCAAGATGTTCGGGCTTTCGGTTCGGCGTGTTCAGCAATATCGCGCGGATGGGGCGTTGGTGACGGTACGGACGCCGCAGGGGTTGCGTTACGACAGGGATG
The DNA here is from genome assembly GCA_964424645.1 of uncultured Akkermansia sp. Taxonomy (GTDB): domain Bacteria; phylum Verrucomicrobiota; class Verrucomicrobiia; order Verrucomicrobiales; family Akkermansiaceae; genus Akkermansia. The sequence continues at coordinate 201 of CAYRJI010000108.1, forward strand.
CAAGCATGGTTGCATGGATTAAATACTTCCTTCGCCGATTGGACGCTAAAGACGCAAAGCAGCGGATTGACACTGCGACTGCCAAGCTCAGGGAATACCAAGCCAAGCGGGAACGTATCCGGCTGCGAATTATGACGGGAGAAGTCATCGATGCAAATCACGTTCGAATCATGATGACGCGGAACATCATCGATATGCGAAATCGTTGCCTTTCACTGCCCAATCGCCTAGCTCCGGAACTTGCTCTCTGCAATGGTGTTTATGAGATAGCGGCTGTACTAAAAAATGGGATTTGCGACATGCTAAATTCTTTTGCAAACATGGAATATTCCCCGGAGGAGTTTGCCAGAATGATGGAGGAAGACGGCGAAGTGGTGAATAAATATTCGGTGGAAGCCCTTGACGAAGACATCGATGAAGCCCTTGACGAAGAACCTCAAAAAAGCGATTCCGACCATGAAGAATGATACAAATATGGACGATGAGCGGGCGGCGTTGGTGCGGCTGATGGGTGAGAGCCCGGTGCCAACCGCCGATGGGTTTCGGGAAAGTTTGCTCTGGCTGCTGTCTCGAGTGAGGCAAGAGTTACAAGCGCACCCCGGAGGGAAACAGGAATGGGTGAGGCTGCGCGACATCATGACGCGCTACGGCGTCACCCAGCGCCAAGCCCTTGAGTGGATGGTACGCCTGCGAGCGGCGGGAAAGGTGCGCATGCAAACACCTATCAGCGGAGTACACGGCTACGGTGACACGTTTTATTCCATAGCGGATATTGAGGCGGCGTACCGTGAGAATGCGGCAAAACGCTGGGGGAAATGAGGCAGTGCGTGAATAAGATGTGCGGGGGATTGATCGGATCCGCGCCGGAGCACCTTGGAGATGAGGACAGAGAATTTGACCCCGAGAGGCTGCAAAAAATTGGGATATGGAGGGATCGATTGGAGGGGGAGTACCGGGGGATGATTTACTACAATGGGGATAAGCTTTACTTCATGCCGGACAAGTGCGACAACGCTCGAAGAGACGGAGCGTTCCGGACACTTAACTTGTACCAACTGCCGCCGCATATCTATCGACGCGCGAAGTGCCCGTGTCCGGAGCTTGACCGGAACCCGGACGGCGAATCCTTACCATTGAGCGCGGAGGAAAGTGCGAAGGTTCTCGCCGCTTTGCAGATGCAACCATGGGCATGGAATGCGCAGTTGGAAGGGGCAGAGTTAGCGGGCTGGTTATACAGTTCTCTTTTCGCGGCTATGCCTTCAGAGAGACGACCACAGATATGGTTGACAGGTACCATGACGATCGCGAAGCGAGCGTTGGTGAGGGATATGATGAACATTCTCGGCATCGGAAGGGACGCCGGGATGAAAAGGCGAGGATTTGGCGTGATGTTACACCCCTATTTCACGGACGCAACCGGAGATGGAGAGATAAGACGTGACTTTGGGTGCCTGGTATCGGACACCACCGCTCCGGTGATTTATGTGGATGACGGCCCGAAGTATTACTTCAATGACGAAAGGGCAAAGCACAGGAGGCGAATTCTTAAACTCTTGCACTCGTTGGCTTGCGATTGCACGATAAGCCCTTCTTCTGACGATGTAGATGGGAGGTACAGACTTCGCAACAACTTCTGTCTTGTGACCGATGAAAGGTTGGGGAGTTTGGGGGGTGGAGAGGTTTTATTTACCGAGCTGAGATTGAGGGACACGACACGGGCGCGGGAGGAGAAACTCGCGGCGGCTACGGCGGACGTACGCAAGATGATAGCCGCGCCGGAGTTCACGGCGCGATTCCTCCTGCGGTGCATGAAGGTATATCCTATCTACCGGGAAAATCTCACGCATTTTGAGGCTTATTTCATCAAGAAGTTTAAAGACAAGAAGGATTCCCTGAACTGGTCCCGGCTATCTCTCCATGCACAGCTGATCGCCGGTGCACACGCGATGAAAGCGGACACACCGATGACGGCGGAGGAGATGGAGTGCCGGACGGAGCCGGTTCTAGCTAAGATACTTCGGGAAAATGAGGCTACACGAGCAGAATGAGGCAGACATCCCCACTTGCAATGTTACCCAACCCATAGTACAGAGTTCCCCTCACATCGTTACCGTTCAAAATCGCCTGATGTACGCATTGACGGTGACGGGGCGAGGAGCTCTGCGGCGGGGGAATTGGAAGCCGAAGGCAAAAATGACCGACTTAGGTGGGGTATGGACTTCGAAAACGCTTAAGTTCACGGTACCGGGGGAGGGTGGGCTCGAGCTGGTTCAACCATTTACCGGTTGGGCAGTGGAGCTACTCCACATCTTACTTTCAGATGCGGCGAGGGCGGTGCCGGGGGTGGCAGAGGCGCGTGAACTACCGCTCGCAACACTGATGACCTTGACGGGCATCGGCTCCACCAAACATGCGGCGCAGGCGGTGCGGGCGGTGCTTAAAGAGCTTGCGACAAAGGAGTTCGCTTTCAACCCCGGTAAAAAGAAGGGTGAGGCGGGAGTGCGCGAGGATGCCGCGGGGTGGGTGCATTTACGGTGCATTGAACCACCACCCGAGAGGAATGGAGGGGGAGGGGAGATGGGGAAGCGGGGAAAGGCGCAGGACGGGGGTGTGCGGGGCGGAGTTATTCGGGTGACCTTCACCAAGGAGTTCTACACTCATGCGCACAAAGGGCGGGCGGTGATTCCCTACTCCGTATTGAGACTGCCACACACGAATCGCAATGATTTCAGCGTGTACCTCGCATTGTGGTACCATGCGCACATGAATAAACGCGCGAGCAATTGCAACATAATAACAATAAGCGCACTGCTCGGCAAGACTGATATACCCGATGAACAGGATGTGAAAAAACGAAACTACAGGCAACAAATTCGGCAACCCATGGAAACCACCCTAAACCGCCTGAATTTGAGCGGGGCCGTGCAGGTGGCTGTGCAATACGGCAAGGCTCAGGCGACTGCCGCTGCGGGCGATGAAGGCTATCGCAGGTGGAAGAGCGAGGGCAGAATCGTTTTCTTCATACAGGAGGACGGGGAACCGGATGCGACCGACCAACAACACGATAACAATTTAATTGACGAGACCTATGACGAATGATGATGTGATCGCTCACCTACGCAGTAAGCTGCCGGAATACGCGGCGGAAACGCTCCCGCGCAGCCCGAAAGCGGGCTCGAGGAAGTACAACTGCCCCTTCTGTGGCAGCGGCGAAGGAGAAAATGGCACCGGCGCATTCTCGCTAACCCCGGATGGCGAGCATTTTAAGTGCTTCGCGTGCGGAGAACATGGGGACATATTCGACCTCGTGGGCAAGATAAATAACATCCCGGGCTTCAGTGCGCAACTGCGCTTTGTGGCAGAGATGTACGGAATAGGGCATCTTCTCACTACCGATACACCTATAAAAAGAAATGATATAAAAACACCCGAAACACTAACCACTCGGGCGAAGACAAAGCCCGGCGAAGATTACTCAGACTACTGCAAACAGGCGGAGGAGCGGCTCGAAGCCCCGGAAGCCATGGAGTATTTGAAGAATCGCGGCATTTTACCTAAGGTCGCGCAGGAGTGTCACCTCGGTTTCGATCCCAAGTGGCACTACCCGAAGTACCGGAACCCTAGGACAACCACTCCGTGCATCATTATACCTGCGTGCAATGGGCACTACACCGCACGAAACATCCTCCCCGAGATACCGAAGGAGGATCGCTACAAGAAGGTAGGCAGTGTGGGGCTCTTTCATGCGGAGGCATTGGACGGCGATCCGAACAGAGTTGTCTTCGCAACAGAAGGCGAGTTCGATGCCCTGAGTATTATGACGGTGGGGCGGCAAGCAGTAGCACTTGGCAGCGCGGTATACAGCTCCTTGCTCACTGAACGACTCAAGACACCCCGCCGGCACGTGCTCCGGCTTATCTTTCTACCGGATATTGACAAGGACAAAAAAGGGGAGACCAGCTTCGAGAAGCTCGTGGCAGACATCCGCGCACTCGGGAATCCCAACATCCTCTGCGCCGTTTTCAGACTGCAAGACTTCTGTCAACGAGCGACATTCGATGCCGCGCAGCATGCTTACCTCGCACCGGACGGTGCCATTCTCAAAGATGCCAATGACGTACTCACCCACCTCGGCGCAATAGAACTCGGACGCGCTCTCGGTGCTATCACCGAAAAAGCCAAGCAAGAATGGGACGCACCTCCGCCCGCAAACCCACCACATGAGAACGGGAAGAATGAAGAGCCGCACACCACACAGCGCATTGACACCCCTGCCGAATCAACGAACGCTCCGCACGACATACCAGACTTCCAAGGCATCCCTACACCACCTGCCGAAGAAGATGACGACCCGCGTGCCGATTTTGAGACGCATCTCCACGCAGAAACATTCGATCCCGATGCGCCGCTCAAACATCGCTACCCTACCGGCTTCCCCCGGCTCGATGCTGCCCTAGGCGGTGGGCTCAAGGCGGGGATATACCTCATAGGGGCTACACCCGGACGCGGCAAGACCACCTTCGCGCGCCAAATCGCGGACTACATCGCAGCCCACCAAGCCGACACCTACGTGCTCTTCTTCTCCCTCGAAATGGAACGCGCAGACATGCTGGCACGCTCCCTGAGCCGCATCACCTTCATAAATTCCGACACGCTCCCCGCACTCACCGCCGACCGCATCTCGGAACACTGGCGCGACCTCGAACCGGACGAGCGCAAAGCCCTCGACACCGCCCGCGCGGAACACTTCGCCACCGGTGCGCGACGAATATGCAGCCCCAACAACTCAAAGGACTATACTGCCGAGGACATCTCAAAATACGTGGTGAACTTTATCAAGAAAATCGCGTGCGGCATCCCCCCTGTGGTGATTATTGACTACGCTCAATACATCTATCCCGCCGACCACCGCGACACTGACAAAGCCAACATGGACAGAGCCATGCACACCCTGCGCAACCTGAGCCGTGATTACAAAATTCCCATGATCCTTGTCAGTTCACTAAACCGTGAGGCATACGAAAAGCAGGAGATGACTATGCGCGCGTTCAAAGAGAGCGGATCCCTCGAATATACGGCTTCTACCGTACTCGGCTTGCAATCCCCCATCCGGGACAACGGCACTCCCGACACACCTGCCGATCCCACAAAGCCCGAAATACGCGAGCTCGACCTCTGCATCCTCAAGAATCGCAGCGGGAGATTCGGCGGCAAAATTCGGCTCAGATATGCGGCGGCATACAACTATTTTGAGGAAATCTGAAGCAAATAACCACCTCGACACCCACAAAAAAGGGTACAGTTGGTTGGCAAAAAGGGTAGTGATGGTTGGCA
>CAYRJI010000109.1:0-5367 GCA_964424645.1 uncultured Akkermansia sp.
CGCCGTTGATGGCAAACGTGCTACCGGATGAACTGGACAAGGAACTGGAGAAGCGAGGGCTGAAGTTTTGCCGGTACGCAGATGACTGCATAATCTTCGTGCGAACGAAAAGGGCAGGGGAACGCGTAATGGGAAGCATCACGCGCTACATCGAAGGGGAATTGCGCCTACGGATAAACCGAGGGAAGAGCAAGGTAGACAGAGTGAAAAACTGTGTATATCCGGGCTACGCAATCGAGGAAGGGGGGGATGTGTGTGTGGCGGGCGAGATGGGGAAGGGAATTCTTTCACCTCGTATTTGATCCCCCTCGCATCTTCCAGCGACAAAACCTTTGCCTACCGCTAGGCATTTGATTTTCCCGGGACAGATGAGGCGAAGCCGGGAAAAGACGCACGCACAACCACACAAACCACACATGCGCGATGTAAGCGCGGCGTCGAATCAAGGAGAGTGGGAACTGGGAGGCAGTTCTACTGAGGTTAGTAGCGTATGTTGTAGTCATGCGGCTCACGCGGGGTTTCCGGCTCGCGGTCGCAGGGAGGCAGCATGCTATTCAGGAGACGCTTTTGGATGGTGCGCTTGAGACCGTCATCATTTTTCTTCGTTTCGTCCTTGGCGTCCTGAATCTCTTTTTTGCGCTTATCTTCAGCCTTTTGCTTGGCTCTTTCGTGGTTCTCGATGCTCGCTTTTTGCTTATCAGAGGCGACACCCTTCAGGGTGTCCTCCGACACGTCTGCGGGCTTCATAGCCGGGGCAGCAAAGAGAGCCGGTGTTGCGAGGAGGGCGGACAAACATGCGAGGATGAAAAGTTTTTTCATGGCGGTAGTCTTCATGAACTATAGCCGATGAACGGGAGATGTCAAGCAACTTTTTTCGAAATTGGGCAATTTTATCGCGAATATTGCACGGATGCTCTGAGTTGACCGCAGGCTGCATCGATGTCCACACCTTTTTCGTAGCGCATGGTGACAGGGATGCGGTGAGATTGTAGCGAGCGAAAGAAGTCGCGGCAGGCGGATTCGGATGGGCGGGACCAGTCGAGTCCTTGCACAGGGTTGTAAGGAATGAGATTTACTTTGGCATGTAAGCGGCGGGCGATGGCAGCGAGCTGAGATGCTTGGAGTAGGCTGTCATTGACCCCGGCAATCAGGATATACTCCAGTGTGAGGATGTGCTTGGAGGAAGCCTGCCAAGCTTCTAGGGCGGGGAGGAGTTGAGCGAGGGACCAGCGACGGTTCACCGGCATGATGCGAGAGCGCACGGCATCGGTAGTGCCGTGCAGAGAGACAGCGAGACGCACGGGGATGCCGGAGAGAGAGAGTTCGCGCAGACCGGGTACGTTGCCGGAGGTAGAAATGGTGATGTGGCGTGGACTGAGGGCTAGGGCGTCCGCAGAGGTGATCAGGCGGAGGGCAGGGATGAGATTCCGCGTGTTGGCGAGAGGCTCACCCATACCCATGAAAACGAGATTATCCACGCGACAGCCTGCGGCATCCTCCGCCGCTAGGATTTGACCGAGCAGTTCGCCCGAGCCTAGGCTGCGCTTGAGACCGTGCAGTCCGCTGGCGCAAAATTTGCAACCGAAGGCGCAACCCACTTGCGAGGAAAGGCAGAGAGTGAGACGCGAGCTTTGCGCTCCATCCTCTCCCCGGGATGCAGGGATGAGTACCATTTCAATGAATTCGCCGTCCTGCAGTTCGCAGAGCAATTTGCGTGTGCTCCCGGTGCCGGAAACTCGGCAATTTGCCACGCGTACGGGGCGCAGGGTGAAATGGGCGGCGAGGTACTCACGCAGGGCGGGAGGCAGGTCACTCATCTGTCGAAAGTCGGCGACACGCTTCTGCCATATCCAATGGGCGAGCTGGGAGACACGGAAGCTGCGCGATTCCCCGCACTCGGTCAGCAATGCCGAAAGCTGCTCCCGCGTGTAGTTCAGCAATGTGGGGAGGGGTGGCATCGCAGACGCGTCAGAGCAGGGTATTGACGAAGGAGCGAGCGTCAAACGGGCAAAGCTGGTCTTCGCGTTCGCCGGTGCCTAGGAAAATGGGCGAGATGCCCAATTCGTCCTGCACGGCAACCGCGACACCTCCCTTGCCGGAACCATCCAGTTTCGTCACAATCACACCGTCCAATGGGGCAGCCTTGTGAAATTCCCGCGCTTGGAGGAGGGCGTTGCTGCCCGTCGTGGCATCTACCACGATGTAGCTGGCGTGCGGTGCCGCTGGGTCCTGCTTGGCTAAAGTACGGCGTATTTTGGCGAGCTCCTCCATGAGGTTGTGCTTGGTGTGCAGACGACCGGCTGTATCGCACAGGAGGTAACGGATGCCCGTCCGGAGGGCACGTGAATGGGCTTCGTAACAGACAGATGCGGGGTCTTGGCTGGGTTGACCCTTGTAGAGGGGAAGCTGCAGACGCTCCGCCCAGAGCTCGAGCTGCTCCACGGCCGCCGCTCGGAAAGTATCTGCTGCGGCTAGGAGTACGCTTTCCCCACGCTTCCGGAGCAAATGACCCAATTTTGCGCATGTGGTGGTTTTCCCCGCGCCGTTGACACCGACGAGGAGAACCACACAGGGATGACCGTTCTGCGGTTTGGGCAGGGTCGGTGCCGGGGAGGGAAAAGCGGCAATGAGCTGCTGCTTGATGTAGTCGACAATATCGCAAGCGTCCTGCTCGTCTCGTTCTCGGAGATCATCGAGCATACGAATGACGCGACCGGCTCCGATGTCGGCTGCAATGAGGTCGGCTTCCAAGCTGTCCCAATCAATTTGGGGTTCGCCTAAGAGTTTGTCGATGAGCCTAGTAAAAAAGTTAGCCATGGGAGGGGTCAGTATCGGTTGGCGGGGGAGACGGGCGGAGGAGGTCGATGGCTGCGGCAATAATTCCGTGCACGAAAGGAGCACTCCTGCTGCCGGAGTACGTGTTGGCGAGAGAGTTCGCCTGAGAAATGACGATGCCCGGCTCGAGGTGATGAACCTTAAGCTCGTAAAATGACAGGTACAGGATACAGCGATCTACCACATTCATGCGCGTCGGGATATACCGGCGCAGCAACTTTTTTAACAGGACTTCCCATTCCGCGCGGTGCGAATAGATGTCGTGTGCCAGTGACTCGGCAGTCGGGCGGATGTGCGTGTTGTACTCGTAGATGTGGGCGAGATTGGCGTGCTCGCTGTTAGGTTCGAGTTGAGTCGGCTCGGCGAGTTGCAGGCACGGAGCGAGGGCGCGCCGGATGTGGCGTAGGGCTCCCGCGTAGGCAGCTACCTCTGTGTCGGTGATACCTTCCGAGAGAAGAAGAGCATCGGTGATGCTGCTATCCAGCTGTGCGCAGCGCATGAGCAAAGTGTCGCAGACGGGCTGCAATTCCTCCGTTTTAGTAAACTTCTTGGGGAGAGGAGTCATAGTGCGCAGGGTGGCGATGTCGCCGCTCAGCAACCCGATGTGGGCTTGCACCTGTTGCATGCTCCGGACAAACTTCTCAGACCGGGGCAGACGAGAAGCGACGGCGCAGCAGCTCTCGTGACGCTTGGTGAAAGTACGAAATAAATCCCGCAGAGCGCGTGTTTCGTGTTGCAGGGCTTTGGAAAGAGCGCGGTAGTAGCGAATGTTGCCTTCTTCCGAGGTGAGATTTCTGTACTCCTTGAGCGGGAATTCCTCCTGTTTCTCCGGGTTCGTACCCTGTATTTCGAGGGCATAGAGGAGCATGAGAGCAAATCTGCGGATGGGGAGACGATCGACCATAGGTTGCGGTTACTGAGGCTATTGATCTCGGAGCACACGGTACATGGCGAGGGCAGCGCGGGCTGCTTCGCGACCGCGATTGAGCTGCTCTCCCACACACCTCTCTTCTGCCTGCTGCTCGTTTTGCAGCAGCAGCACCTCATGGATGACCGGCACTCGTGTATCGCATGCGGTACGAAGCAGCTCTCGGGTAATTGCTTCCCCGATGAGATCGGCATGCGCTGTACTCCCGCGTATGATGACACCCAAGGCAATAACAACATCCGGACGCAATCCTGCCGCTTTTGCCAGCTCGCGATTCACCATCACCGGGATTTCAAAGGCCCCCGGCACACGTACTTCACGCACCTGTGCCTGCGGGGCGATGCTCCGAAGCTCGTCCCGACAATTCTGCAGTAACGCCCCCGTATAACGTCGGTTATATTCGGATGCAACGATGCAAATGCGCATTGCTCGCTCATCAGTCTCAGGCTCCGAGGGCTCTTCGTGGGACATATCGGGTGTTGGTATACTGACTCTCTGAGGACCTCGTCGTGTCCTCCTCCCCCAGTTTAGTACACAGTCCGACACTCTGTCAACCCAAATTCCCCTACGGAAACACATCACAGCCGTCCCGAGAAAAATACGAGCTTCGTGGTGGGCGATGACTTTGAGGCGGGAAGACGCGGGGGAATGGAAGTACGAGGTACGAAGTACGAAGTACGAAGTGAAGGAGTTAGGCGCAACGGAGTTGCGCAGGGGAGTTGGAAAGAGGCAAAGCCGGAACCTTGCGTGGGGAACAAATCCACGCACCCGTGATGTTGAAGACCCCTTGGTGCGCAGAGCGTGTGTAACCCGCATGGGGATTAGAATTGCGGCGTTTTTCGAAAATTTTATTGGGACAGGTGTGACACATCTGTCCCGCGATGAAGTCATCGCCCATCACTAAGTCTTTCATTTTGCCGGGACAGATGAGGTTTACACATGTGTGAGGGCTTGACACGGCGGGGAAGCAGGTGGTAGAATCGGCGGCGATGGAGTACGCGACGCTGATAGAGAGAAAGAGGGAGAGGTTGAAGGAATTGGAAGGGATGATAGGGGATCCGGCGTTGTTTGAGGACAAGGCGAGGGCAGGGGAGTTATTGCGCGAGCACCGGCGGGTACAGGAATTGATGGCAGAGTGGGAGGAGTTGGAGGAGGTCGGGAAGCAAATTGCAGAAAATGAGCAATTGAGCAATAGCGAGGATGAGGAGCTGGCAGAAATGGCGAGGTCAGAACTCCCGCAGTTGGAGGAGCGTTTGAAGTTGTTGGAAGAAAAGGTGCAGTATGCTCTCTTGCCGCGCGATGCGTTGGAAGACCGAGATGCTTTGCTCGAATTGCGGGCAGGTACCGGGGGGGATGAGGCGGCACTTTTTGTGGGAGATTTGCTCGGCATGTACCAGCGATATGCCGAGGGACGCGGCTGGCAATTTGAGCTCTTGGATGCGTCCCCCAACGACATCGGCGGCTTCAAGGAAGTGACGGCGCGGGTGAAAGGAGAGGAAGTCTTCCGCTACCTGAAATATGAGAGTGGTGTGCACCGGGTGCAGCGCGTGCCGGTCACGGAATCTCAGGGTCGCATCCACACATCGACTGCCACTGTGGCGGTG
>CAYRJI010000110.1:0-5049 GCA_964424645.1 uncultured Akkermansia sp.
GCGAAACCAAGAAATAAGGAAAAGCACAAATAAGATAAGTAAAACGGAGTCTCTCTCCATCCGGCAAATTTCTTTCATTATTATTCCAATATGAAAACATACAAAACATACAAAATCGGGACTGCCGCTCTTGCAGCAGTGTTAGTATTAGGAATCGGCTCCTGTGCGCATCACAGGAAAAAACCGGCAGCACCACCCGCGCCTGTCAGTCAACCGACAGCGCAGGCGACTGTCCTCGAAGCTCCGAAATCTCTTGAAGGGGCTTGGATCAAGGTGAAGTCGCACCATTCGTCCGAACCTGTGGGTGCAAACACACGTTGGTGGTACGTGGAGAATGGCAAACCGTATTATTACGGGGATGAAGCATGCTCCGGGGAACATCCGGCTACCCCGGCGAGTTTAGGAACGCCGCAGTATTTCCCGGGAGCTGCGATTCCGTTGTACGAAGATAGCATGGGTCGGGAATATCAATTGGCCGAGATGTCCTATCATCCTCGAGGGAAAAAGGCGACCCTCAAGATAGTTAATTTTAACAGGGACCAAACAACATTATGTCGATACGCAACGGTTAAGGATGGCTGGTTCGCCCTATCAAAGGCTCCGGCAGCAGAGATTACATTCACATCGGTTCATGCCGGCGTGTATCACGGAACTATCAAAGGTATCTATTCAGTAGATGATAGACCTGCCGATTCTGACTATGATCGGCTTGATTCAATTACAATTTATACAGAGTGAAGACATCATTCTGACAACACAAGCGGTCGGAAATACCTCCCTAGCGTCATTGACGTCTAGGGAGGAGGGGGGGGTGATTGAAGCGTAAGCATTCTAACCATCAGAAGAACAGAAAGGAACATCCGAAAATATGACGACATACGGCAGATTGATCATGGGAGCTGTACTGTGCATCGTTCAGATACTACCGACCCGAGCTTCATTCCCCGATGGGGGGAATAGCCTTCAATTGCCACGGGCATTCCAACCGTCGGCGGCAGTCCCGGTGCTCGGACGAGTGGCGGCACCCACTTACCTAGCGGCACGGTCCTTTGCCGGAAGACAGGGTGGCGGCACTGTGACTTTCGATGGGTTATACAATGAGGAATCGATCACGATGCCGTCGTGGCTGTGGAATGAGGTGAAGGATTTGAATGCACAACTGAAGGATCGGTTGTCGGCGAGTGATTATTTGACCATCTTGAAGGGCGAGAATCGACTCTTCGGTCGGTATAAAACCAAGGGCGAGTACCTGAGGGTGGTATCCCAAAGTGTGAATCCGTCGAAAGACCTCATCAACACTGTGCAGGATCTACGGCAAAAACTCGGAGAGATTCTGGCTAATCCGACGAGTGACCGGATATTTCCAAGACCTCGGTTTGTTGAGCGGGGCAAGGAAGGAGTGATGTTTTTAGAAAACCTGAGGTATAGCCATGATGAAATAGCCTGTGCAGATGAGTCATATATACTAGGGGTAAGGAAAATGTCCATCTTGCGCGACTCATGGCTGTGGTCCTTCTGGGATAGTAGAACGGGGACTCAGAAGACGCAATTTGTATGTCCGCTGTATGTGCCTGTTGATCTTGGAGACGGAAACGGCGACTACGTTTTTGGTAGGAAAATTGGGAAAAATCCTGTGTATTGTCTCAATGCGGCCGGTGCCATAGAAGCATATTATTTAGCAGGAGATTGGAGCCGCACTTGCTACGATCAATCGTATCTGGTCGCTCCATGGGAGCTGAAATTCCAGGCATCCCCTAAAAATCCCCCAGAATTCGGAGAAACGCCTGAAACGGGATCATTGTACAAGATGAGCAGACCGGTTCCGAAACCGGTGTACGGGAATGAGAAAGTAGTTGAGCCTTGGTATACGGGGAAAAAAGGGTCCGGGGTGGAGCTTTATCATATCCCTGTTCAAAAAAATGAATTAGATTTTGCGTGGGGAAACGAGCGTACTCCACAAGCAGATCACCTTTTGTTCCTAGATTCACTTGCTCAATACAGTCGGGCAAACAAGCAGCAGGGGGATGATGAGAAGTCAGTAAAAGATAAAGTTGTGCGGTTGATGCAACCTGCTCCGCTCGATTTTCGCGATGATGAACTAGAAGAAATTGACGTAAGAAGCACACGAGAGGGATACACTTTATTCCTCCGATGTTATTGTCATTATTACGAGGCAACGGATGGGGGAGGTCTGATGGCCGGATTGCTGACACCCGGTGACGAGATACTATGCTTCCCCATTGGTGAAAGAGAACCGGAATATTGGGAGAAATGGAGTTTGCTTCCGCGAACGGGAAAACTTCGTCCATACAGTCAGTGCATTGATCTGAGGGCAAAGGTTGGAAAAAGGTTCGAGGGAGAATTCAAAAAGAATAACCCCGGAAAGCCCTATGTTATTCTCAAATTAAGCGAAGGAAACAGTCCAAATATTTCGGGTGCATACTATACCGATAGCACGGCACCTTATATCGTGACATTTTCGAGTAATTCATCGGAGGATGGAAAACAGCTGGAATTGGCAGTGGGATTAGAATACATGGGAATTGTTGAATTGGACATCATCCGTCTGAATTTAGAAGATTACACATACGTGATAGATAAGAGCTGGCGATTTCAGAAGAGTGCCCTGAACCCCAAGTGGATATCGAATCAACGCATTCTTCTAAAGCCCGAGAGTGATTTCCAATACAAAATTATTCAGGTGGAAGAAGGAGGGAATGAACGAGTCATGGGCGATCTGTATGTCGAAAGTTCGAATAGTTACGCAATTGTCCTGCCCAACGGGCATTATGCCGGTTCACCCGGGTGCGAACATTTCCTGCAATACGGAGATGGTGAGCGGGTCGTAGGGATGCGTGCCTTGGCACCTTGGCGCAATAGACCGGCTGAAGTACTGGAGGCGATAGGGGGGAACGCGGACGACATCGCGGCACTGCGGGAGACGACGAAGCGGTGGCTGCGTAAACAGGGCTTCGACCCGGAAAATATGCCGCCGGAACCTCAACTCGATGCTTTCCCCGTGGCAGAGGTGGATATGCCGGATTTGTTCAATACGAACGGCACCACCCGCTTCCGTGTGGCACTCAAGGCAACGGCGCACGACATCAGGAAGGTTGAAGTACGCGCCGACGGGGTGCTTATTCCCCAGCCATTTGATGCCGACATCGATGTCACGGCACATGGCGAGCAAACAGTCACGGTGGAGGTGCCATTGGCAAGCGGTCAGAATTGGATCGAGGTCACCCCCGTAGACAGCGCGGGGATTCCCGGAGACACGACGCGATTTCGCGTGATATACAAGGGGCAATATCCCTCTGATTTGTTTATCGTGGCACTCGGCGTTTCAGACTATGAGAACCCGGATATGAAGCTCCAATACGCCGCCAAGGATGCTAGGGACATTGCCGCCGCGTTTGAGAAATACGGGACAGGACGCAAGCACGCGCTCGTGCTCACTGATAGGGAGGTGAAGGATAAGACCGTGATGGAGAAGGTGAAAACGTTCCTGTCATCGGCATCGTTGGAGGATCGCATTGTCTTCTATGTAGCCGGACACGGCATCTTGGATGACAACCTGAATTACTACTACGTCCCGGCTTCGTTTGACCCGGAGCATATCGCCGAAACGAGCATTTCCATGGATGAGCTCACGGACTGCTTGCAGGGCACTAAGGCACGCAAGAAGCTGCTTTTGCTCGACACGTGCTACTCCGGCATGCTGGGCGAAGAGGGGGAAGAAAAGCTCGCCCTGAGCGGGGTGCAGTTGCCGCACGGTGTACGGGCGATCCAGATACGGGGGATGAAGGTAAAGAAGGCGGTAGGAGCACTGAGCGTGAACCAGAGGAAACGCTACGTGGAGGATATGTTCTCGCGCGGTAACACCCAGAGAGGCATCAACATCATAGCGGGGACGGCGGGAGCGGAGTTTGCCTTGGAATCCGGGGAATGGAAGAACGGAGTGTTCACGGCATCCGTCATCAGTGCCATGAAGGGCGAGGGAGCCGCGCAGGATGTGGATGGGGACGGTTTCTTCTCGGTGGAAGAATTGCAACAGAAAGTTGCCTCCACCGTGCAGCAGCAAACGGGCGGACAGCAGAGACCGAGCATTGTGTCGGCAGAGGGTGCCGAGAATATGGTACTTGTGGAGGGGGTCGGTTACCATAAGATCAAACAACTGATTACGCAGAAAGACTGGAGTCAGCTGGCGGACGTGATACGAAAAAGCCCGAGGAATTACAACGAGGGGCAATCCGAGGAACTGGTGAGTGAAGCGGTTACGGCAAACGCACCGGTTGAGGTGATCAGGCAAATGCTTGAGCACGGGGCATCGCCGCAGAGGGAGTACGGTGCGGCATTGGAAAAAATCTTGGAATCGGAAAATCCGGAATATCGCATTCATAGACTCGAGATAGCAAAATTATTTGCTCAAAGCGGAAATATAAAAGGTGCACGGTATGAACTTCGCAATTCAGGGGATGAGGAGTTAGCACGACTCCTCTGTGAACAGGGGGTCGCATTTTTCATCGAACCATACGCTTTGGAGAGGTCTCAAGAGCTCTTTGAAATCTTTGCCGAGCACGGTGTTGATCCTAACCGTACGGATAATACAAAATGTGCCGAGCTAATACCTTTCTTACAGAGCATTGTGCGAGTTAAGTATCAGAACAAGTACAGAAATGATCCCGCTCAGCTGCGCTCTATGCTGGAGTATAGGTTGCCGGATCATTACTCTGCTTTGGTCTCACCCCTCCACGACCTGGCATTTACGTACTGTGCTTCACACACGTTGGAGCAAAAAATGGATGCACTGAACAAGATGCAGATACTGCTGGAGCACGGAGCTAATCCCAACTGTTTGGAGGGGCATAGGGAGGATGGTTACGTCCCTGATGAGGCCGCAGATATTACCCCACTTTATATTCTCTGCCGCTGCAATAGGATGTCGTTTCAAGACGTGTTACCGGCTGTAAAACTGCTCATCCGGCATGGTGCGGATATCCATTTACCCGACTGCAACGGGCGGGAACCATTGGATACCTCGGATCCGAA
>CAYRJI010000111.1:0-4986 GCA_964424645.1 uncultured Akkermansia sp.
AAATACTCACAGAGCTCGTTGGGGTCCACAATATTGCCCAGCGACTTGGACATTTTCGTTCCCTTAATATTGAGCCACCCGTGCACCAAGAGGCGCGGCATCTGCTCATCACTGAAACCCATCGCATGCAGCATGCAGGGCCAGTATATCCCGTGCGCCGGGATGAGTATATCCTTCCCGATCACCTCGCATGCCGCCGGCCACATCGCGGCAAACTCCGGCAGCGTGGTGTCTCCCCCGGCTTTGTACCCGGCAAAGGAGATATAGTTGATCAACGCATCAAACCACACGTAGGTCACGTATTCCGGATCAAAGGGCAGGGGAATTCCCCAAGAGAGCCGATTCGCGGGGCGCGAAATGCACAGGTCGTTGACAGTCCGCTCGATAGCCATGAGCAAATCCTGCCGCCGGAACTCCGGGGTTACAAACTCCGGGTGGCTGCTCACGTACTGCTTCAGCCACGGTATGTGAGCCGTCAGGTTAAAGTACCAGTTTTCCTCCTCCAGCTCGATGACTTCCCCCCATTCCGCCCCGAAGCTCCCGTCTTCCCCTCTCTCCTTATCAGTCAAAAATTGCTCCTGCCGCACCGAATAAAATCCTTTGTACGTCTTCTTGTAGAGGCTCCCGTTCTCCCGCAGTGCCGTCAGTATTTTCTGCACACATCGCTCATGGCGCGGGTCGGACGTAGCCGCCCACCCATCGTAGGCTATGCCGAGCCTCTCCCAAAGTGCCGTGAATTTTTGGGTCACCTCCTGTGCATACTGCATGGGGACTACTCCCGCCGCCTCCGCCTTCTGTTGCACTTTCTGCCCATGCTGGTCCACTCCCATCAGCAGGTATGTTTCCTCCCCACACATCCGGTGCCACCGCGCTATCACGTCAGCTAGTACTTTTTCATACGCATGCCCCAAGTGCGGCGCACCGTTCGTATAGTCGATGGCTGTGGTAATGTAAAACATAGCGCGCGGCATTGTACCACGCCCTCCCACCCTTTGCAAGCCCGGCTTTGCCCGCGTCCGCATCTGTCCACACCTGTCCCAAGGAAATTTTTGAAAATCGCCGCAGTGCCGGTTTCTATGCGGTATTTACGCGCTCACTACTAAGCTTTTAATTTATTCGGGACAGATATGGCACCCGACACTTACTTTTTATCCGCAGGAGAAGTATCTTGAGCTTCAGCTTCCGGGGAGGAAGCTTTATCGCGAGAAGGTTCGGATTTTTGAGCATTCATCAACTCCTCTTCAAACTCACGCTTAGCTTTGCGCAGAATACCCAAACTTTTGCCCAAATTACGAGCAATTTCCGGAAGACGCGAGGCTCCGAACACGATTAAGCACACTACTGCCAAAATAAACCATTGGGTCGGAGACCCCAAAGATGCGAGTATCTGCATGCCCCCATTCTAAACAAAGCCCCCCCCATTTGTCAACACATCTGTCCCCAAAAAATCAGAACCCCCGTACCTGTCCTAAGCAAATTTTTGAAAATCGCTGCTATGTTGATCCTTGCATGAATTGTAGACACTCAATATGAGGCACAAGGTACGGAGTGGCTCCTCTGCGCAACTCCGTTGCACCTAACTCCTTCACCTCGTACATGATCGCTCCCGTGTTTCCCCACAACAAGGTCATAGCTCTATTCCAAGCATTTAGTTTATTTGGGACAGGTGTGAAGTTTGGTGTGAGTTGTGAATTTTGAAGTTGACATGAGATGCTCCTTTTGCTACAATGAGCTCGTAGTGTGAAAATGATGCAAACGTATGATAATCAAGTTGTTACACTTCTCTTTTGTAGAAAGAAAAGTGCTCAAAATGAGAGCTTTGTGAGGTGGTTTGCGAGAGTGGTACAGGCAGTTGCGGTGTTGTTGCTGTTATCTACCGGTGTGCAAGCGGGGTACAAACCGGTGGATATCTCAAATATTAAAGGCGAACGGCGAGAGAAACTAACACAGGCAGCAAAGGCTATAGCTAGCTTTCCCAAGTCTATGAGGGATGCTTTCCTTTGCGAGCAGTTGGGTCTGTGTTTTAGGAAGGACGGCTCAAAGGCAATGTGGTGCAGGAAGGGCTCGATGAGGTTTCACACCTATCCCGAGTCGTGGTACGTCACCGGAGGTGGGAATATAGCACCGTGGTGGGGATGGTGGAAACGTGCGAAGTTCGTGCCGAAGGAGACATGGTATCGTGCGTTTGGGCAATGGATGCTTTTTCCCTGCGACTATCTGCTCAGCTTTTATCCGAAGGAGGTCGAAAAACTTGCGCTTAATACGGCTAGGCACTTGCTCAGAACCATGCCCAAGGAGGAGCGTTGGATGCTACTCGCATCTATGGGCAATATGCTCTACAATGACAATGGACCCTACAATCGTGGGCGAGAAAGTTGGAGGTTGGATGACGCCGTGTCGGTAAAGTCGCTTCCCGACGAAGGTAGGGGCTATTGTTTCCTTGACCCAGAGGGCAGGGAACGCGACATTCGTGCGATCGTCGGCGAGGCAGACGCAGGTCGTTGGCGGTGGCGGTGGATGGTCTGGCGGTGCGAAAATCTGGTGGGTACGAAGGACATCTTGGCACTATTCCCGGAGGAGGTGGAGGCGATGCGTGCACACTACAAGGGGCGGATAGCAAAGGTGAAGGATGAGGCGAGAGCAAAGAACGATGCGCTGATGGTTGCAGCGGATGAAATGATGAGCTCCCTGCCGAAGGAAAAACGTCTGGCGAGGATTGCTTTGGCTATGGGGTTGTATTATCTGGACCACAGAGAAGCAGGGTGCGCAGACGGGCACTTGAACCCGAAAGCGACTATCATTTTGCCGGATGGGACAAAGCACAGCGGGGAGGAGTTCGGCGGCGAGGCACCGGGGCTTTTGCAGCAGATACACCACGAGGCAATTCTAAAGTACTACCGAGGACCCATCGAGCAGATGGCGGGGGCGGTGGCAAAGGAGCGATTCAAAGAAATGCCACCCATGCTGCGCGACCTGCTGCGAGCATTGCTTTCCCGGCGGCTCATCAAGCTCGATGGTTCACCGGCGGAGATCGAGAAAGGGGAGTGCACCGTCCAAACCTTTGATCGCACGTGGAAGGTACCGCTGGATGTGGTAGATCGGGGACATACCTACTTCCTGAACTCTGCAGGGCAGAAATTGCCATACAGTATATCCAGCACGTACGAACAGGAGTATTTGCAAACCCTCAAGCTGGTGAATCTCTGTGTACAGATTTTAGGTAGAGAGGAGACGATGAAGCTGATACCGTCCGGGGATGTGAAGACGGAAAGCGGTGGTACTGCGTCCGACAGCACGGACAGTGCCACTGCGGAAGCAGGCAGTATTCTGCCGGGTGAAACAGCCTTGGGCAACACATCGCGGGAGGGAGCTGGCATGCCGCAAGACAAACTGATGGCGCGGGGACAGTCCGCCCTCAGAGAAATGACGGCAGAGCAGCGGTACGCTTGGTTGGCGGAGAAGATGGGATTTTGCTTCACGGAAGACGGGGGAGCGGCTTATCAGCCCGAGCGTACAGCCAACGGAAATGCCGTGTATGTGGATGCACAGGGGAAGGTGCGCAAATTGGCAGAGGTGAGCGGTAAAGATTCGGCGGGGTGGACAGAAACAACGGGCATTGCCCGTGCGGTGGGCTATGATAAGTTTACGGCACCGTACAGGGAGGAAATCAAGCAGCTCGCCGTGCAGACGAGTAAGCATATTCTCGAGAGCATGCCGCCTGAGCTGAGGCAGTCATGGTTGGCAGAGCGCAATAAATTTTTCTTCAGACCGAATCCGGGTGATCCCTATCGAGGGGGAGATTGTACCCTCGATAGTGGCATAAAGGTTTTCTTTCAGGGTAGCGACTATGTGCATTGCCTGTACTACGATCCGAGCGGAAAAGTCGTAAAAGTAGCTGATATTGGAGCAGTATGGAAGAACCGCTGGTGGCTTCTGTACTACTGCGAAACTGTGGCAGGAATTGAGGCGATCAATAAGTCTTTTTCCGCAGAAGTGGAGCCCATGTGCGCCGCTTTTCAAAAGTCTCCTTTCTACAAAAAATAACATCTTGAGCTGCAAGGGCACTACGGTGATTGTTTCCGCCAAGTGCGTACCGCTTCACCGCACCCACCCGTTCCCGGCTTTGCGTGCATCGTGCTTAATCACCCGGTGTTTCCCTGCGACAAAGTCATCGCCCTGTACTGAGCATCTAATTTTATTGGGACGGGGGTGTCGGGACAGCACACCCGTCCCAAGAAAATTTTTGAAAATCGCTGCAACGCTGATCCCTATGCGCAACCCCGTTGCGCCTATCTCCTTCACCTCGTACTTCCTTTTCGCTTCCCATCGCCCACGCCTCTCTCTCCCGCTCTGCCCTACCTTTCCGTAACATACGCACCTCTCCTCCATTCTCTCCTCCTTACCACATACCGCTCGCCTCAGCTTTGCTACTTCGTACCTCGTACTTCCATTCTCCCCCGTGTCTTCCTGCCTCGAGCTCATCGCCCACCACGAAGCCTTTAATCTATTCGGAACAGGTGTGTAAATGCCTAGTCGAGGGGAAAAAAGAATTGACAGTTGATTTCGAATCAACTGTCAAACTTTTTTTTGTTACCTCAGCAAAATTTTTTGAAATAAATTTACAGTCGGAAAACGTAGGGAAGGGGTAAGTGCCTTGCAGAAAGAGAAGAAGCCGGGAAAGGAAGCTCCCCGCTCAACTCCCCCTATTGTCAGTTGACACACATCCCCACCGCTGCGGCAGAAAGCATCATGATGACAATAGGACGTTTCGTGGTCGTTCAGTATTCGTTGACGGAGAGGGACTTCCTTCCCGGGCAGTTTGACAGTTGATTCGAAATCAACTATCATTGCGTCGGGTGGTGCTTAACCCCATCCCATTTTATACCATGAAAACAAAATTTATTGCTCTGACAGCGATGTTGTGTGCGCCACTCGTGATGGCGCAGGGTCCGAGGTTCCATCGACCGGGTCACGGTCCCCAAGGAA
>CAYRJI010000112.1:0-4629 GCA_964424645.1 uncultured Akkermansia sp.
TGCGACCGGCTCGATATCGTCGATTCATCGTATTTTATTGTTTGTTATTAACGTGTGCGGTGCCTCCGCCGTGCTCCCCGTCCCTCCCCTCGCCCGGCGGGCGGTCGCCCCGTCGGCTTGACCGTCTCTGTTGGGCGAGCCGGTACGGTCTGTGCGGGCGGCTCTTCAGGGGGCAGGAGTTGACTTCTGCACTGCCTCATTTCGTTTTCTATATGTTCACGATTGATTTCATCTCCCTCGGGTACCATTCGGAGCAATTGTTCCCACACTCCTATGGCTTCAGACCACCGTTTTTCTTGGGTGAGGGCAGATGCTTGCCCCTCCAATGCTTCGATGCGCAGGGGATCCTCTGCCGGGAGCACGGCTGCCGCTTTGCCGTACATCTCCTCGGCAGCGGCGGGATGTCCCCCTTGGTCTTGCGCCTGCGCGTTGAGCAAGTATGCCTTGCCCAGTCCCAATTTATCCTCGGCGTAATTTTTTTCTCGCAGGGTGCAGCATTCTTGCGCGACCTGCAGAGCCTGCTCGGGTTGCCCGAGTGCCAAGTAATTCCAGCCTATCCCTTCCAGCGGGTACACACGCAGCCCCTCCTCCGCATCGGGTAGCATCTCCAATTGCCGCTGAAAAATACGCAAGCTGTATTCGTAATCGTGCGTTAGGTAGAGAGCCCTCGCCCGCTTGCCTATAATTTCCGTACGAAAGAGAGATGAAGGTGGGATGACCGGACCCGCCGTGGCGTCCACGCGTTCCAACAGAGCCAGCACCTCTTGCTCGTGTCCGACATTGAGGGCTACTGTCGCCAAATCCCGCAGTGCGAGGGCGCAGTAAATGCGGGACACGCCATCGGTGCCGGATAACCCCCTCAGCCCGCAGCGCAGGCTCTCCACCGCCGCCTCATCCTCTCCCAATGCCAAATGCGCGTAACCTAGGCATGCCTGCAGCGTTGCGGGGACCTGCGGATGCTTCGCCGCCTCGGCGATGATACCACGGAGGGTTCCCAGTGCTTGGTCCTGTGTGCCCAAGCTGATTTGCAGCTTGGCTATAAAGATGCGGATTTCAGCCGCCACATCCCAAGTACCTTGTCCCGGCATTTGCGTCAACAGGTGCTGCAGGGCAACCAAGCGTTCTTCCCGGGAACCTCCGCTGCCGGCACTCAACAACCCCGCACGCTCTCGCACCACTCCTGTGTACTCCGTCATCAGGTTCTGTTTCTGAAAACTTGTCTGCGCGGCGGTGTAGTAGCCCTGCGCCTTGTCCCACTTATCGCCCTTCACTAGGGCATGGGCGAGCTGTAGCATGCGGCGTGCCCACTCAGGTGTGTCCTGCTCTTGCGGCGGAATCAGTGTTTCTGTTCTTGCTTCCACAGTCGCAAACTTTCCGCGATGCATCAGCTCTCGCACAAACAACCACAGTACTTCCCGTTCCAGAGCATCAGAATCGCTCATTCGCTGCCCTTCTGCATATCGCTTTATCGCCGCCGTCAATTCGTTGTCCGGGGCGTCTGCCAGCCGTAGCAACTGCACCGTCTCCTTTGCACTGCGGTACGAGCAGATGAAGTGCACTCCCACCCCGACTATCAGTCCGAACAGCACGAGAAGCGCACCGATGCCGTAGCACCTCAGTGCCTTCTTCCTGCCGCTTTCTGCTGAAAGCCCTACGTCTATTTTTCCGATAACGGGGAGGCGCATATCTTTTCTCGTACGGTCTTTTGTCCCAAATGAAATGCCGCGTGTACGACCCGGGCGGCCTTCTCGATATCCGCCGCTTCCACGGTGGTCGATATTCGTATTTCGGAGGTGGCTATCATCCCGGTGTGTATCCCCGCATCGGCCAACGCTCGAAATACTGTCGCCGCCACTCCGGAGTTCGAACGCATCCCCACTCCTACGACAGAGAGCTTTGCCAACCCTGCCTCTGTCTCCATGCGGGCTTCCGCCCCCAACTGCGGCAGTATTTTTTTGATCGCCGCCTGTGCCGCCCCTAACTCACTCATATTCATGGTAAAGGATTGGCGTGCCTTGCCATCGTGTGCCGTGTTGGCGACGATCATGTCGATGTTGATTTCTGCCTCTGCCAAGGCGGTGAGGATGACGGCAGTATAGGCAACGGGGGTCGTAATGCACGAAACCGTGACCCGCGCTTGGTTGCGCTCAATAGAGACTCCTCGCACGGCGAGTGATTCCATGGCAGGATTTTCCTCCTGCACGATGGTACCGGGATTGTTGTTCATAGAATTGCGTACTTCAAATGTCACTCCGTATTTTTTTGCCAGCTCGACGGAACGCGCCTGCATCACTTTCGACCCGCTGGATGCCATCTCCAGCATCTCTTCGTAACTCAACAGGGGTATCTTGCGCGCATCTCGCACCACACGCGGGTCGCAGGTGTATACCCCGTCCACGTCCGTGTATATTTGGCAAATATCCGCTTTCACCGCCGCCGCTAGGGCGATGGCCGATAAATCCGAGCCTCCGCGCCCGAGGGTATATATGTCCCCCGGCGGCGATACCCCTTGGAATCCGGCACAAACGACGATTTTGCCCTCTCGCAATGCGCTGAGGATACGCTGCGGCGTTATGGACTCGATGCGCCCGCGCGTGTGACTGCCGTACGTGCAAATACCCGCCTGCGCTCCGTTGAAACTCACGGCTTTGCCCCCCATGTCTGCTATGGCCATGCAGAGCAGGGCAACGGCTTGCTGTTCACCGGTGGATACGAGCATGTCCAGCTCCCGCTCCGGCGGGGTCTCTGTCACTTGGTGTGCTAAGTTTATGAGGCGGTCCGTCTCTCCGCTCATGGCAGAGACGACTGCCAGCACGCTGTTGCCGTCAGCCTGTGTGTCTATAAGCCGCCGCGCTACATTGCGTATGCGGTCGATGGTTCCCACGGATGAACCGCCGTACTTTTGGACAATGAGTGCCATGTCAGGTTTCCTGAAAAGTCTCGATGCGCAGCACCACCGGCTCTGCCACCACGGTCGGCAACCGCCTTATCTCATCGAGTGCATCCTGCATCTGCCCCCACCGGCAGGCGTGCAGCATGAACACCAAGTGGTTCCACACGGTCTCCGCTCCTTTCCGCTTTCCATCCGCCGAGGACGTCGCCGATATCCCGATGTCATGCCGTGCAAAGGCGGCGGCTATTGCCGCGATGACTCCGTGGCAGTCTCTCACCCGGAATCGTACGTAGCATCTTGTCTCCGTGTCCTCCGGCGGCAATACCTGCACCCCGCGTGTATACGGAAGAAAGCCCGTGTGGTACCCCGGAAGTCGGCACTCCCGCATGGCCAGCACCACATCTCCCACCACGGCACTCGAGGTCGGGTTCTTTCCCGCGCCCCTCCCGTAAAAGATGGTCTCGCCCACGATGTCCCCCGTCACCGCTATCGCGTTAAACACTCCTTCCACTTTGGCGAGCAGATGCCCCTGCGGCACAAAACTCGGCTGCACTCGCAGCTCCAACACATTTTTGTCCTCGTGGTAGCGTATCACCACGAGCAGTTTGATGGTGTACCCCAACTTCCGGGCAAAGTCGAGGTCCACCGGTTCTATGTGCTCGATGCCCGTCACACTGATTGCCTCCGGCTTTAGCGGCGTGCCGTACGCCAACATCGCGAGTATCAATCCCTTGTGTGCGGCATCCCACCCATTGATGTCCAATGTCGGGTCCGGTTCTGCATAGCCGAGCTCCTTTGCCCGCTCCAAGGCTCGGTGAAACGTCAGCCCCTCCCGCGCCATCGCGGTGAGGATGTAGTTACTCGTGCCGTTGATGATGCCGATAATGGCACTGACGTTGTTGCAAATGAGCGAGTTCTGGAGACTTTGCACGATGGGTATTCCTCCGCCGCACGACGCTTCAAAATACAGCGGCACCCCCTTCTCGCGCGAAAGCCGGAACAGCTCGCTCCCCTTCTCCGCCAAAAGGGCTTTGTTTCCCGTCACGACCGGTTTCCCTTTCTCCAAAGCCGCCCGCACCAGCTTGTATGCCTCTGTGGTACCCCCTATCAGCTCGATGATGATGTCTATCTGCTCATCTTCCACCAAATCTCGCCAATCCTCGGTCAACACCTCCGCCGCTATATTCGTCCCCCGCCGCTTCTTCCGATCCCGCACAGCAACCCGCTTTATCGCGTACGATATCTGCGCCCGCGCCTCCAGTAAATCGCGGTTCCTCTGCAGTGCTTCATACACCCCGGTCCCCACGGTTCCCAGCCCCGCTATCCCTATCTGCAAGGTCTCTCCTTCCATTTGCGCGGGCATTATACGCCACTTCCTCCCCCCTTTCAAGACTAATCCACCATCCCAACCTCAGCCGTCCCGAGGAAAAATACGAGCTTCGTGCCGGGCGATGACTTTGCGGCAGGAAGACACGGAGGTGATCAAGTACGAGGTACGAAGTACGAAGTGAAGAAAAGAGTTGGCAATTGATTTCGAATCAACTGTCAAACTTTTCTTGTTACCTCAGCAAAATTTTTTGAAATAAATTGGCAGTCGAAAAATATAGAGAAGGGATAAGTGCCTTGTAGAAAGAGAAGAAGCCGGGAAAGGAAGCTTCCCGCTCAACTCCCCCTATTGTCAGTTGACACACATCCCCACCGCTGCAGCAGAAAGCATCATGATGACAATAGGACGT
>CAYRJI010000113.1:0-4441 GCA_964424645.1 uncultured Akkermansia sp.
TTCGGATAGTTTTTCGGATAGTTTTTCGGATAGTTTTTCGGATAGTTTTTCGGACAGTTTTTCGGACAGTTTTTCGCGCAAACGACCCGACACTCTCCAAGCTGCGTCATACCGCAACAATGCTTTATTCCCGTGCCCCGCTCAATCCCCTTTCTCAGGGAGATGTGCGCGATGTCGAGTTTATCGGCATGCTCGCCCGCTACTACCGCCACGGTACCCCCTCAACGGATGATTATTTTTACGCCCTGCTCGACTAACCCGACCGCCTGCGCCTCCAGAAACTTGCCTCTCTGCTTCGTGTGGCAGACGCCCTAGGACGCGCTCATTCTCAACGCATCCCGCGCTTCAGCGTTCGCTTCAATGACCGCCGACTCGAGCTGGTGGTCAGCGGAGTCCACGACCTCGCCATCGAAAACATGACCCTGCGTACCAAAGCTGACCTCTTCGCTGCCATCTTTGGCTTCGATGTCGTGGCAGTTCCGGAATAACTTGCTCACGGCAGACTGTCCGGCACTCGCGACCACATAATTTGCCGCACATTTTTTGGGGCACACCTGTCCCAATAAAATTTTCGAGAATCGCCACAATGCTAATCCCCATGCGGGTTTCACACGATCTGCACACTAGGGGGGCATCCACCTCACAGCTGCATCGATTTGTCCCCCACGCGTTTCTTCGGCTTTGCCTTCTTCCAACTCCCCTGCGCAACTTCGTTGCGCCTAACTTCTTCACTTCGTACCTCGTACTTCCATCCCCTCCGTGTCTTCCTGCCTCAAGGTCATCGCCCACCACGAGGCTCATATTTTTCTTGGGACAGATGTGTTTTTGGGGTCTGCGTTAGAAAAACTGCTTGACAAGCGGGAGGTGATGGGGTAGAATGCCGACGCACGGGTTCCGGTCTGTCAGAAGATTGGAGCGGGTTGAGTACCCGCTCTTTTTTTGTAGGAGCCGAGGCACGTGCGAAGAACCTCCGGAAAAAGAGAAGACAATGGCAACTTCAGACATAACAGCCCTGATAGAATACTATGTACGCGAGAGGGAGCTCACGCGGGAGCGCGTGATGCACGCATTGGAAGCATCATTTTTAACGGCTTACGGCAAGATGGTACCGGGCTCGGACCGACTGCAAAACCTGCGGGCAATTGTCAATCCCCAGAAGGGAAGTGTGAAGATTAAGGCGGACATGGTGGTGGTGGCAGACGATGCACTGAGTGACAAATTTTGTGAGATTCAGTATTCTCTGGTGGAAAAAATGTACGCCAAGAAGGGAAAGACCGTGCAACTGGGGGATGTGGTCAGTGTGAATGTGACCCCGAAAGACTTCGGGCGCATCGCGGTACAGACAGCGCGCCAGACGATGCAGCAACGCATACGCCGAGCAGAACAGGAAATGCTCGCAGAAGCATTCAAAGACCGCGTGGGTGAGGTGGTGACGGGTACCGTGCGGCGTTTTGACAAGGGAGACGTGATTGTGGAAGTAGAAAAATACGAAGGAATTGTGCCCGGACGCCAGAGAATACCGGGTGAAGAGTACAACAGCGGCGACAAATTGAGATTTTACGTGGTAGAGGTGAAAGATGGACCGCGCGGACACGAGCTGATCCTCTCGCGCAGCCATCCGGATTTGGTACGGAGACTCTTTGAAAATGAAGTCATTGAAATAGCGGAGCACGCCATCGAAATCGTGACCGTGGTGAGAGAAGCCGGCTACCGCACCAAGGTGGTGGTTCGCAGCAATGATGAAAACGTGGACCCCATAGGCGCATGCGTGGGGATTCGCGGTTCGCGTGTCAAAAATGTCGTTACAGAGCTCAACCACGAAAAGGTGGACATCTTGGAATACTCAGAGGATAAGCGCGTCATGGTCAAGGAATCCCTTGCACCGATCGAACCCGTGAGTATCGATGTGGATGATTCGGCAAAAGTGGTTACCGTTTTTGTGGAGGACGACAAAGCTGCGGCGAAAGCCAAGGGGCGCAGGGGGCAAAACGTCCGCCTGACGGCACGTCTAATTTCAAGTCCGAATGACAAGTGGGATGTACGGGTGGAGACCCAACGCGGGGAGAGAGGAAACACACACGCGCAGGTGCAGGAAGCTGCGGCTGAGCTCGTTAGGGTCTTGGGCGTGACGCCGGAGCTGGCTACGGCGATGGTACAGGCCGGCTTCACCCGCTGGCAGGATATAGCCGAGTGGGATGTGCAAAAAGAAGACTTGATGGAAACTCTCGGAATCCCGGAGCACCAAGCGGTGCAGATACTCAATGCGGCCAAGAACGCGTAACTAAGAACCTGACACAGAACACATGCCGGTAAATAAATCAAAAAAAGAAGTACTGGACCTGATTGGGGGGAAAAAGAAGAAAGCCGGGGTCGCACCGTCTCAGGGGGAAGTCGCAGCCACCGCTGCACAGGAAGCACCTGCTCCCCCCCCCAAGGCGACGCCACGTAAGGAAGTGCTCGACCTCCTGACTCCGCACCGCAAGAAGTCGGCATCCGCTCCGCCCGCCCAAGTGACGCCGATAGGGCACCCGGGGGAATCTGCTCCACCGGAGCCCTCCCCTGCACCGAAACCTGTCCCGGAAGCGTCTCCTACCCCGCCTTCCTCCGTGCGCGCATCTGCGGCAAGTCCATCACCTGCCCCTGCCCCTGCGCCCGTCCTGTCTCCCATGCCCGCCGGAGCGACCATCAACGTGAAAGCCCCGGTGCCGGTGGCCGATCTCGCGACCCTCATGGGGTTGAAGCCCTTCAAGTTGATTGCGGAATTGGTACGCATGGGTGTATTTGCCAATCCGAACACCCTTCTGGACGGCGACCAAGTGGCTGCACTGTGCGAAAAACACGGCTTTGCCTACGAACGCGTCAAGCGAGAGAAGGGTGCGGGCGTAAAAGCCCCGGTGGGGGTGGTAAAAGAGCCGGAGGCAGTAGCCCCGGAAGCCGAGCCGGAGACTGCCCTCAAGGTGCGCACCCCCATCATCACGGTGATGGGGCATGTAGACCACGGTAAGACCTCCCTCCTCGACTACATCCGTCGCACGAAAGTGGTGGCGGGCGAGGCGGGCGGTATCACCCAGCACATCGGGGCATACACCGTGCAACATGGCGACCGTACCATCACTTTCATCGATACCCCGGGGCACGCTATCTTTACGGAAATGCGTGCTCGCGGCGCAGATGTCACTGACATCGTCGTGCTCGTGGTGGCGGCAAATGACGGTATCATGCCGCAGACGCGGGAAGCCATCATGCACGCAAAGGCGGCGGGAAAAACGATCATCGTGGCAGTGAACAAGTGCGACCTGCCCTCTGCCGACCCGGTGCGCGTGCGCACGCAACTCATGGAAGAGGGTCTGGTACCGACAGATTTCGGCGGCAATATCGAGTGCGTCAATGTCTCTGCCGCAACCGGGCAGGGTATCGATGACCTGCTCGAGCTGTTGTGCCTGCAAGCGGAAGTGCTCGAACTGCGCGCCAACCCACGCGCCAATTGCCGGGCTTCCATCATCGAAGCTCGCATGGAACAGGGTAAGGGCAGCTCTGCCACCGTCATCGTGCAGAGCGGAACACTGAAAGTGGGCATGCCATTCATTTGCGGTCCCTTTGCCGGAAAGGTGAAAACCCTGATGAACGACCGAGGGGAGAGCATCAAGCGAGTGTTGCCCGGTATGCCCGCCGAGGTGTCCGGCTTCCTAGAAACCCCGAATGTAGGGGATGAGTTGGTGGAAATGGACAGCGAACGCGCCGCGCGCAAGTTATCCGAAGATCGCCAAGAAGAGCTACGTCGGCAGCGTCTCGCCAAACCCAAGAGGTCGCGCATGGAAGATGTGCTGGCAATGATCGGGGAAGGCAACCACAAGGCCGTACTCAAGTTGCTTCTGAAAGGTGATGTGCAGGGATCCGTGGAAGCCATCCGCAAGGCGATAGAGGACATCAAGAGCGAGAAGGTGGAGTGCCTCTTCATCGGTGCAGCTGCCGGTCCCGTGTCGGAAAATGATGTGCTGCTCGCTTCTTCTTCGGATGCGGTCATCCTCGGTTTCAACGTCAAGGTGGAAACAAATGCCGTAAAGGCGGTGAAACGCGAGGGAGTGCAGGTGAAAATCTTCTCGATTGTTTACGAACTCATTGACCAAGTCAAGGACGCCATGCTGGGCATGCTCGAGCCGGAGACCCGTGAAACGGTGCTCGGTCACGCCGAAATCAAACAAGTCTACAAGCTGAACAAGGGGAAGGCAGCCGGTTCTTACGTGTCTGACGGTAAGATGCTCCGGACGGCGGAAGCCCGTGTA
Organism: uncultured Akkermansia sp.; assembly: GCA_964424645.1. Lineage (GTDB taxonomy): Bacteria > Verrucomicrobiota > Verrucomicrobiia > Verrucomicrobiales > Akkermansiaceae > Akkermansia. The sequence goes on from CAYRJI010000113.1 coordinate 4,284, forward strand.
CTGCGGGACGGTCAGGTCGTCTTCGACGGTCGGATGTCGACCTTGCGCCGCTTTAAGGATGAAGTGGAAGAAGTGAAGAGCGGGCTGGAATGCGGCATCCGCCTAGCCGATTACGATGACTACGAAGAAGGCGACATCATCGAATGCTACACCCTAGA
>CAYRJI010000114.1:0-4327 GCA_964424645.1 uncultured Akkermansia sp.
GTTATATGAAATACGCAGGACTTTACACGGCAATCATCACACCGTTCCGCAATGGGAACGTGGACGGGGGAGCGTACCGAGCATTGATCGACGCGCAGGTGGACGGCGGGGTGACGGGCATCGTACCGGTGGGCACGACGGGGGAGTCTCCGACACTTACGCACGCCGAGCACGCGGAGGTCATCCGGATGGCGATAGAGTACGCTGCCGGGCGTTGTCAAGTCATCGCGGGGACGGGCTCCAATTCCACGGCGGAGGCGATAGCCATGACGAAAGAGGCGGCGGCGATGGGAGCAGACGGGACGCTGCAGGTATGCCCCTACTACAACAAGCCGAGTCAGGAGGGGCTTTATCGGCATTTTAAGGCTATCGCGGAGAGCACGGAATTGCCGGTGTTGCTGTACAGCATACCCGGGCGCAGCGGAATTGAGATAGCGGTGGAGACGGTGGCGCGGTTGGCGGCGGATTGTCCCACAGTTGTGGCGATCAAGGAGGCGGGGGGGAGCGTGGATCGCGTGAACCGCCTCGTGCAGGCATTGCCGGAGGATTTTGCCGTGCTCTGCGGGGATGACGGGCTGACGGTGCCCTTCATCGCTTGCGGGGCAGTGGGGCTGGTTTCGGTGACCTCGAATGTCGCTCCGGCACAGATGAAGGAGTTGGTGGACGCGGCACTGAGCGGGGATGGGAAAAGAGCCACGGCACTGCAAAAGAAGTATTACCCGCTCATGAAGGGGTTGATGAGTTTGGACGTGAACCCGGTGCCCATCAAGGCGGCACTCGCGCTGCGCGGGGACATCACCTGGGAGCTGCGGTTGCCGCTTGCGCCGCTGGCGGAGGAGAAGAGGACGGTACTCGCGGATTTGATGCGCCGTTACGCTTTACTTCATTAATATTCAACCGCAAATGATGATGAAAATTCTTGTTACGGGGATTTCGGGGCGCATGGGGCAGACCGTGAAGCAGGCGGTCGAGCAGTGTCCCGACACGGAGATGGGGTCTACGCATGACGTGGGGCAGGACGTGAAGGCTGCGCTCGCGCAGGCTGACCTCGCTATCGATTTTTCCTTCCACGGCTTTACGCCGGAGTTGCTGAACGCCGCAGTAGACCAGGGGAAGCCGCTCGTCATCGGCACGACCGGGCATACGGACGAAGAACGCGCCGCGATAGTCGAGGCTGCCAAACGCATCCCGATCGTCTTCGCGTCCAATTACTCGGTGGGTGTCAACACGCTCTTTTGGCTCACACGCAAGGCGGCGCGTATCCTGCAGGGATACGATGTGGAGATAACGGAGATGCACCACCGCCACAAGCTGGACGCGCCCAGCGGCACGGCACGTACCCTAGCGGAGATTGTGTGCGCGGAGACCGGTATGGATTACAATGAGGATGTGACGCACGGGCGGGAAGGCATGGTCGGGGCGCGTCCGCAACGCCAAATCGGCATGCATTCCCTGCGCGGCGGCGATGTGGTGGGAGACCATACGGTCATTTACGCGACGGACGGAGAGCGCGTGGAGCTGACCCACAGGGCGAGCGGGCGGATGACCTTTGCGAGTGGAGCGGTACGCGCCGCCCTCTGGCTGGCGGATAAGCCGGTCGGTCTTTACAGCATGCAAGATGTGCTCGGTTTTACAGACTGATGCCCATACCCGACGCCGCACGGCACTTGCGTTGGGCTCTAACAGCGGGGATCGCCTCGGCTTCTTGGAGCGGGCGTGTGATTGTCTCGCGGCACTCTTCGGTGAGCTGTGGCTTTCGCAAGTTTATGAGACGGAGCCGGTGGGGTGTCCGCCCGGCAGCCCGGCCTTCCTGAACGCCTGTGTCGAAATACTGACGGATATGCCGCCGACTGAGCTGTTGCGGCGTTGTCGCGAGATAGAGGAGAAACTCGGGCGGGCGCGGCACGGCATTTACGGCGAACCGCGCACCTGCGATATCGATCTGATCTATTCCGGGGAGATGGTACTCACCACCCCGGAGCTGACTTTGCCGCATCCCCGTGCCCACGAGCGACGCTTTGTGCTGCAACCGCTATGCGACATCGACCCCGAGGTGGTACTGCCCGGGCAGAGAGCGACCGTGCGAGAGCTCCTCGCCGCCCTGCCGCAGCACCCGGCTGTCGTTCCTTTTGCCTTGTAATGCCATGACTACCGATGAGAAAATCTGGGCACTTGCGGGGAGTAGGGGGAAGCGACCCCTATCGCAGTTGACAGCCTACGATTATCCCACGGCGCGGTTGTTGGATGAAGCGGGCGTGGATATTCTGCTGGTGGGAGATTCGTTGGGCATGATGGTGCTGGGGTTTCCGGATACCACGAGTGTCACGTCGGAGCACATGTTGCACCATACCGCCGCCGTGGCGCGTGCCCACCCGCGTGCTTTGTTGGTGGCAGATATGCCCATTCACACCTACGATACACCGGAACAGGCGGTGGAAACCGCGCGTGCGCTGAGGGGAGTCGGGGCAGAAGCGGTGAAGTTGGAAGGCGGGTGCGCGGTGGAGCTTCAGCTGGCTGCCATCGTGCGGGACGGCATACCCGTGCAGGCGCACATCGGGTTGCTTCCCCAGCATATTAAGGAAGACGGCGGCTACCGGATGCGCGGGAAAACTGCGGCGGAAGAAGCTGCCCTTTTTGCCGACTTGCGGGCGGTCACACGCGCCGGGGCATTCTCCGTGGTCATCGAATGCACGCGACCGCAGGTCGCCGCCCGCCTCACTGCTCAATCCGACATCTTCACAATCGGTATCGGTTCAGGACACGGCACCTGTGACGGCGAAGTTCAGGTGTTCCACGACCTCGTGCGTTATTTCCCGTGGTTTACGCCGCGCTTCGCCGCGCAACACGCAGACGTAGCAGGCAGTATCACCGATGCCGTAAAAAAGTGGATTGCCGAACTTGTCAAAAGGAGGGGAGAACGCGGGACCGGGCAGGAACAGGGGGAAGGAGAACGACCGTAGGAGGCGGGGCGGTCGCCAAGTACGAAGTACGAGGTACGAGGTACGAAGTAGAGATTAGGCGCAACTCCGTTGCGCGGGATGTGGAGGCGAAGCCGGGGAAAGACGGGCGTGGTAGGACAGGGCGGGTGTGTGTGGCGAAAGGGGAATTGGAGGGGGGACGGGGAGAAGAACAACCGTAGGCGGCAGGAAGAAAAGCTAGGTACGAAGGGAGGGATTCACTTATCGAGGGCACCGATGCCGCGCAGGATACCGATCATCCCCTCGGCCGCCACATCGGAAATCACTTTGCCTTCGGCGTTGAAGGTGTAAAAGTTCATGACGGAGCAGGAAATTTTTCTTCCCGTGGGAGGGATGCCCAAAAACACGCCGTCGTGTGTACCGGTGAGGGTCCAGCGTACGGCGACCACATTACCCTCTGCCACCATCTCTTCGAGCTTCCACTGCACATCCGAGAAGCCCTTGCGCATCCATTTGACCACAGACAGATAGCCCTTGCCGCCGTACAAAGGTTCGGCGGAAGCCGGAGTAAAGAAGGGAGCATCAGGTGCCACCAATTCCTCACTCAGTGCTTCATCAGCCGTGTTGATCATGCGTTCAAACTTCTTCATCGCAGCCTTGTTGCGCTCAGTCGCGACTCCCGCATTCATTGACGACGTCGGTTGTGAGGGAGTAGACACGTTTTCCCCGGGATTCTCTATGCCGCTCGCCGCGCCGACGGCGAGTATGATTGCTGTGTAGAGAGCTTTCTGTTTCATTATGGTACGAATGACACCCGCGACAGAACGCAGAGTGGTGCCGAATGCTGCTTTTGCGTCCTGCCTACGGAACGCTGTAAGTATACGTATTGCTGATATGCGTGTCAAGTAGGGTCTGCGTCAGATTAGCTGGTATAGCACAGGAGCAACGCGGAGCGTGGGATGCAACGCCCTAACCTTGCGTTCAATTGTTCCACTCGTTGCAAAACATTCAGCATAATTACATTGATTGCGCACAAGCGAAGAAGATTCCACCGAAGCAGCAAGTCGCATTTTCCCCTTTCAGGCATGCGGATAATTGGACACAAATGCAATTTTCTTTGTAATGCCCATGGTTACTGGATTCGTGATGCCCATGGACATGCCGAACATCAGCAAATCAGACGTAGACCCGGCGATGCACACACCTGTCCCAATAAAATTTTTTTTGAGATTTCACTGCAAATTTCACTGCAGTGTTGCGGTGATGTTCTGCGTTGCGGTGATTCCGGCATCTCGGCGGCAGGGGCAGGGGGGATGCGCTGTGGTGGGTGCGGCAGAGAGCTTGTAGACTTGGATCACTCCTTCACGACCCAGTGACCGCCGTTGTCAGGACCTACGCGCTCTATCAGA
>CAYRJI010000115.1:0-4299 GCA_964424645.1 uncultured Akkermansia sp.
GCATCGATCCGGCGACCTTCCAAGCGGAGTTAGACCTAGCCCAAGCAAATCTCGCTGCCGCCCAAGCAGACGTCGTTTCGGCTCAGGCGACTCTGGATCAAGCTCAGCTGGATGTGAACCGCTACACTCCCTTGGTGGCAAAGGGTGCCGTCTCAGAGAAGGAGCTCGACGATGCCCGCCATAAATTGCGTGCCGCCAAAGCTGCGCTGGACGCCGCTCAGGCATCAGTCGAGCAAAATCGAGCCGCCGTGGACAAGGCGAAGATCAATCTAGAATACACCGTGGTACGTGCCCCCTACTCGGGCATCATGAGCACGGCGGACGTCTCTATCGGTGACCTCGTGAGCCCGGCTACCAAGCTTGCCAATATCACGGCAGTTGACCCCCTGCGCATCGAGTTTGGCATCAACAGCGATACCATGATCGATGCTTTCCGCCAGTACGGCGATATAGCCGGTCGCGCGGGCAGTCAACCCCAGCCACCGCCCCCCGTGGAAATTTTGCTGGAGGACGAGAGTGTATTCCCGCACAAAGGGAAGCTGACGGCTATGGAAAGCAAAGTTGGGGAGTCGGGGCTTATTTCGGTGGAAGGGGAGTTGCCCAATCCGGACCACGTGTTGCGCGGCGGCATGCCGGTGCGAGTGCGCATCCCCATGCAGCGTAAATCCGCCCTTTTAGTGCCGCAGCACTCCATTCGCGGTGTGCTCCGCAATAACTTTATTATCGTCGTAGACCCCCGGAATGAGCCGCACATGGTGCCTGTGCTCGTGCAAGGGCAATACGAGGTAGTTGTCAACGAAACAAACGGCTACAAGTCGTCGCAAAAGATGGTGGCGGTTGCCGGGCTCCGTGAACCACTGAAGGACACCCTGAAGACTTTGGGATACGATAACCCGACAAAGGCTATTGTGGTGGCAGATGAGCAGAATGCCGTGCGTGCCGCCAACATATCTTCCGCCAACAGTCGCATCTCGACCGACTCGTCTGCCTCCGCCTCTAAGTCTCCTTTCCCATCGCGCGGCACCATCGTTCCTAAGTTGTTCAGCTACAAGCCGCAGATGACCCCGGAGCTCGCCGCCGCCACACAGGAAAAACCCGCGACACCGCAGAATAAGCCGACGGTGAAGCCGACCCTGCCGCCGATTCCGGTCAAGACGGTGCCTTTGGTGCGACAGGATGTCAACGCGGATGATGAGTGGTTCGGCACGCTGCGCGGGGTGGAAGAAACGGATATTCGCCCTCAAGTGAGTGGCTTTGTGAAGGAACAGCATTTCCGTGATGGTTCTCTCGTGAAAAAGGGGGACAAGCTCTTCACCATCGATCCTGCCCCCTACGAAGCCGCCGTCGCCGAAGCCCGTGCTAATCTCCTGATGGCTCACGCTTCCCATGAGCAAGCCTTGTCGCAGTTGGATCGTGCGCGCCAGGATTACGACCGCTACAGCAAACTCAATGCCTCCTCGCCCGGTGCTATCTCTGATAAGAAACTGACGGATGCCCGCAGTGCTATCAAGATGAGTGAGGCAAGTGTTCTGAAGGCACAGGCATCTATCTCTCAGATGGAAGCGGCTCTGAAAATCGCTGAAATCAACCTCGCCTACACGGTGATCTGCGCACCGTTTGACGGTCGCGTGGGTATCCACAAACCTTCTATCGGAGCATTGGTCTCCCCCTCGGATGTCCAGCCTCTGGTCACTCTCTCTTCCGGTAACCCCATGCGCGTCGATTTCCAAGTGAGCGGCAAGGGGGCTTTAGCCGGAATCGCCGCTTTTGAAAAGCTCAACGACCGACACGGCGGCGAACAAAAACCCGGCTTCGAGCTCATCCTAGAGGACGATTCCGTGTATCCTTCCCAAGGTGAGGTCGTCTCCGCCGACAATGCACTCAACCGCTCCACCGGGACCCTGCGGGTGATCGGGCATGTCGATAACAAAGACGGTGCCCTGCGCAGCGGCATGTCGGTGCGGGTACGCGCCGGAATGAATCAACAGAAGGGTGCCTATCTCGTTCCCGCTCGCGCCCCGTTGAACGCTCAGGGGCGGGATGTGCTCGTGTTGGTTGCCGCAGACGGTGCCCCGCTCATGCTTCCCATCTCGCGTGGTTCTATCGTCAATGTGGCAGTGCCGGGTGAGGACGGTAAACTCGGTCCCGTGCAACCCATGCAAATCGTGGATGTTGACCGTGCCTTGGTTACCTCCATGTTGCTGGCTAGGACGAAAGCACCGAACCCGGAAGCTGCCGTGTTGCAGGGGGCAGGGGTGAAGGACTGGCGGGAGTTGCTCTTCAAACAGGCTGGTGTTTCTTCTGCCCGTGCGCTCTTAGAAAAGCAGGCGAACGCTAAACTCCCCGATGATGCGCCGCAGCAAGCCGGTGTAGCTGATTGGGACTCCTTGCTCCTCGAGCATGCAGGAGCGGTGGACTTCCGGTCTCTTGTGCTCAAGCAGTCCGGTGCCAAGGATGAACTCGACATCATTGCTGTCTCCCAAGGGTTCTCCTCAGCTATGGAAATGATGCTCAAGTCTCTGGGCTTTCAGGATATATCCAAAGTACAGGTAGTCGTGGAAGGTACGGTCATGGCCGCGCAGTCGTACGCTGCCAACACGCAGAGCGGTGCTCGTGCCAACACGCTCAATCCTTCGCCCTTCCGGTACTCTCCCCCTCATACGGTCGTCGATTCTGTTACAGCGGACGGCGGGAGCGGCAGCAGCTCCGGTAGTCTCCCGATCAATCAGCATTCAACTCCTGCTCCTTCTTCTCAAAATCATTAACCCTTTCCTTTTATGTCTCCGTTTTTCATTAAACATCCCATTATCGCAGCGGTTATCGCCATTGTCACCACGCTGCTCGGTATCATCAGCATGGCGGGGCTGCCTATCGCGCAGTACCCGGATATTTCACCCGTCACCATCAACCTGAGTGCCACGTACCCGGGCGCAAACGCTCAGGAGGTTGCCGACTCGGTTGCCACTCCCATCGAGTTGCAACTCTCCGGCATCGAGAGGATGGATTACATGAATTCTACCTCCTCGAACAACGGTACCTGCAGCATCAATGTCGTCTTTGAGCCGGGTACGGACGCGAACACGGACCAGCAGCTTACCTACATGCGTTACAGTCAGGCTACTTCCCAGCTGCCTTCAACAGTATCGCAGATGGGTGTGACTATTAAGCAGTCCTCCGGTCTCCCGCTCATGATGTATACGCTGGATTCCCCGCAGGGCTTCTTCAACCCCATTGACCTCACCGGCTACGCCTACATCAATTTGGTGGACCCGGTGAAGCGCGTGAAGGGTGTGGGTGACGTCGTGGTGTTCGGTGGTCGTTATGCGGTGCGCATCTGGCTGGACAGCGAAAAAATGGCGCAGAAGGGGCTATCGGTGCAGGAGGTTTACAACGCGGTCAATTCCCAGAATACCATCAATCCCGGTGGGTCCGTGGGTGCCGAACCCATGCCCGACGGTCAGGAGTTCACCTACACCATCCGCAACAAAGGTCGTATGGAGAGCGTGGAGGAATTCGAGGACATCATTGTGCGGCAGCAGGGAGCCCAAGCGGTGCGCCTGCGCGATATAGCCCGCATTGAGCTCGGTTCGCAGAGTTATTCCCTCGCCGGTCGCGTGAATCAGAACCCTGCCTCTGCCCTCGCTATTTACCAATCCGCCGATGCGAATGCGCTCGAAACCGCCGCGAATCTGCGTAAACTCTTCGCCGAAAAGGAGAAAGTGATGCCGGAAGGGATGCACGGCTTTGTGGCTCTGGACACCACGACGCCGGTCACAGATTCCATCAACGAAATTGTGGTTACACTCTACGAAGCCCTCGTGTTGGTAGCCCTCGTGGTGTTCGTGTTCCTCCAAGGTTGGCGTGCCACCCTCATTCCGCTCATTGCTGTGCCCGTCTCCTTGGTCACCACATTCTGCTTTTTCCCCATCCTAGGTTTCTCCCTGAATACGATCTGCTTGCTCGGCATGGTGCTCGCCATCGGTCTGGTGGTAGATGACGCCATCGTGGTAGTCGAGGCTGTGGAAGCTCACATGGAAAGCGGTATGTCTGCCCGTCAAGCCACGTTTGCCGCCATGAAGGAGGTGAGTGGTCCGGTGGTTGCTATCGCATTGGTGCTGACCGCCGTCTTCCTCCCTTCGGTGCTCTTACCGGGTATCACAGGTACGTTGTTCCAGCAATTTGCGGTCACCATTGCGGTATCCATGCTGATCTCTGCCTTCAACGCCCTGACGCTTTCCCCCGCTCTCTCTGCCCTGCTGCTCAAGCCGAAGTCGGAGACACATTCCCTGCTCACACCGC
>CAYRJI010000116.1:0-4272 GCA_964424645.1 uncultured Akkermansia sp.
CAATGAAATACACCGGAGGAGACACGATTAAGGTATGCGGTTTACGTGAGTCGCCTACGAAACCAAGAAATAAGGAAAAGCACAAATAAGTTACGTCGATGGGGGTACACCACGTTCTGTCATCGGGCGAGGAGTTTCGCTATGCAACCGGAGCCTGAAGATAAGTAAAACGGAGTCTCTCCCCATCCGGCAAATTTCTTTCATTATCATTCCAATATGAAAACATACAAAACATACAAAATCGGGACTGCCGCTCTTGCAGCAGTGTTAGTATTAGGCATCGGCTCCTGTGCGCATCACAGGAAAAAACCGGCAACACCACCCGCGCCTGTCAGTCAACCGACAGCGCAGGCGACTGTCCTCGAAGCTCCGAAATCGCTTGAAGGAGCTTGGATCAAGGTGAAGTCGCATTCGAAGATAGAGAGTGTGACACGCTGGTGGTACGTGAAAAATGGTGAACCGTATTATTACGGGAATGCAGCATGCTCCGGAGATCATCCGGCTACCCCGGCGAGTTTAGGAACGCCGCAGTATTTCCCGGAGTCGTATTATCCGGTATGCGAAGATAGCATGGGTCGGGGCTATGACTTGGGTGTGATGTCCTATCAGCCTCGAGGGAAAAAGGCAACCCTCAGAATAGTTCTTAATCTCAGACACGATCCAACATTATGTCGATCCGCATGGATTAAGGATGGCTGTATCGAACTGTCAAAGGCTCCGGCAGAAATTACATTCACGTCGGCTCATTCAGGGGTGTATCACGGAACTATAAAGGGTGTCTTTGGGGAGGATGTTGGTATGCCTGCCGAGCAGTTTGCCAGTATCGTAGAGAAGCTTGATTCAATTACAATTTATACAGAGTGAAGACATCATTTTGACAACACAAGCGGTCGGAAATACCTCCCCGGCGTCATTGACGTCCGGGGAGGAGGGGGGAGGCGTAAGCATTCTAACCATCAGAAGAACAGAAAGTAACATCCAAAAATATGACGACATACGGCAGATTGCTCATGGGAGCTGTACTGTGCATCGTTCAGATACTACCGACCCGAGCTTCATTCCCCGATGGGGGGAATAGCCTTCAATTGCCACGGGCATTCCAACCGTCGGCGGCAGTCCCGGTGCTCGGACGAGTGGCGGCACCCACTTACCTAGCGGCACGGTCCTTTGCCGGAAGACAGGGTGGCGGCACTGTGACTTTCGATGGGTTATACAATGAGGAATCGATCACGATGCCGTCGTGGCTGTGGAATGAGGTGAAGGATTTGAATGCACAACTGAAGGATCGGTTGCCTGCGAGTGATTATTTGACCATCTTGAAGGGAGAAAATGACCTCTTCGGGCGGTATAAAACCAAGGGCGAGTACCTAAGGGCGGTATCCCAAAACAAGATTCCGATAAAATCCCACATCAATACTGTTCAGGAGTTACGGGAAACACTCGGAGAGATTCTGGCTAATCCGACGAGTGACCAAGTATTTCCGAGACCCCGGTTTGTTGAGCGAAGCAAGAAGGGAGTGATGTTTTTAGAAAACCTGAGGTATAGTCATGATAAAATAACCTGTGCAGATGAGTCATATATACTGGGGGTGAGGAAGTTGTCCATCTTGCGCGACTCATGGCTGTGGTCTTTCTGGGATAGTAGAACGGGGACTCAGAAGACGCAATTTGTATGCCCGGTGTACGTGCCACCTATCACCGACTACGTTTTTGGTAGGAAAATTGGAAAAAATCCTGTGTATTGTCTTGATGTGGACGGTAATGTAGAAGCCTATTATTCAGCAGGGGAGTGGAACCATACTTGCTACGCTGAATCATATCTGGTTGCTCCGCAGGAGTTGAAATTTCAGGCAATCCTCCGAGATCGCTCCGGATTCGGAGAACGGCCTGAAACAGGATCATTGTACAAGATGAGCAAACCGATTCCGAAACCGGTGTACGTGTACGGGGAGAAGAAAGAAGTTGAGTCTTGGTATAAGAAAGTAATTGAGCCTTGGTATACGGGAAAAGAGTCCGGAATAGAGCTTTATCACATCCCTGTTCAAAAAAATGAATTAGATTTTGCGTGGGGGAAGGAGCGTACACCACAGGCAGATCACCTTTTGTTCCTAGATTCTCTTGCACAATACAGTCAGGCAAAGAAGCAAAAAGGAGATGATGCAAAGCTGGTAAAAGATAAAATTGCGCGGTTAATGCAACCTGCTCCGCGCAATTATGGCGATGATGAACTAGCGCAAATTGACACAGGATGTACATGGGAGGGGTATACCTTTTTCCTTCGATATGACTATCATTATTACGAGGCATCGGATGGGATAGGTCTGATGGTTGGACTGCTGACACCCAATGACAAAGTATTATGCTTCCCCATTGGTGAAAAGGAACCGAAGTATGAGGAGAACTGGTTTCCACGAACGGGAAAACTTCGTCCATACAGTCAGTGCATTGATCTAAGGGTAAAGGTTAGAAAAGGGGTCGAAGAGGATCTCTTCAAAAAAAGTAACCCCGGGAAGCCCTATGCTGTTCTCAAATTAAGCGAAGGACACAGTCCAAATATTTCGGGTGCATACTATGCTGATGACATGGCACCTTATATCGTGACATTTTCGAGTAATTCGTCGGAGGATGGAAAACAGCTAGAATTGGCAGTGGGATTAGAATACATGGGAATTGTTGAATTGGACATCATCCGTCTGAATTTAGAAGATTACACATACGTGATAGATAAGAGCTGGCGATTTCAGAAGAGTGCCCTGAACCCCAAGTGGATATCGAATCAACGCATTCTTCTAAAGCCCGAGAGTGATTTCCAATACAAAATCATTCAGGTGGAGGGAGGAGGGAATGAACGGGTCATGGGTGATCTGTATGTCGAAAGTGCGAACAGCTACGCAATTGTCCTGCCCAACGGACATTATGCCGGTTCGCCCGGGTGCGAGCGTTTCCTGCAATACGGGGATGGTGAGCGGGTCGTGGGGATGCGTGCCTTGGCACCTTGGCGTAACAGACCGGCTGAAGTGCTGGAGGCGATAGGCGGGAACGCGGACGACATCGCGGCTCTGCGGGAGACGACGAAGCGGTGGCTGCGTAAACAGGGCTTCGACCCGGAAAATATGCCGCCGGAACCGCAGCTCGATGCTTTCCCCGTGGCAGAGGTGGATATGCCGGATTTGTTCAATACGAACGGCACCACCCGCTTCCGTGTGGCACTCAAGGCAACGGCGCACGACATCAGGAAGGTTGAAGTACGCGCCGACGGGGTGCTTATTCCCCAGCCATTTGATGCCGACATCGATGTCACGGCAAATGGCGAGCAAACAGTCACGGTGGAGGTGCCATTGGCAACCGGTCAGAATTGGATCGAGGTTACCCCCGTAGACAGCGCGGGGATTCCCGGTGACACGACGCGATTTCGTGTGATATACAAGGGGCAATATCCCTCCGATCTGTATATCGTGGCACTCGGTGTTTCGGATTACGAGCACCCGGATATGAAACTCCGATACGCCGCCAAGGATGCCGGGGACATTGCCGCTGCGTTTGAGAAATACGGGACGGGACACAAGCACGTGCTCGTACTCACCGACAGGGAGGTGAAGGATAAGACCGTGATGGAAAAGGTGAAAACGTTCCTTTCGTCGGCATCCTTGGAGGATCGCATTGTTTTCTATGTAGCCGGACACGGCATCTTGGATGATAACCTGAATTACTACTACGTCCCGGCTTCGTTTGACCCGGAGCATATCGCCGAAACGAGCATTTCCATGGATGAGCTCACGGACTGCTTGCAGGGCACTAAGGCACGCAAGAAGCTGCTTTTGCTCGACACGTGCTACTCCGGCATGCTGGGCGAGGAGGGAGAAGAAAAGCTCGCCCTAAGCGGCGTGCAGTTGCCGCACGGTGTACGGGCGATTCAGATACGGGGGATGAAGGTAAAGAAGGCGGTAGGAGCACTGAGCGTGAACCAGAGGAAACGCTACGTGGAGGATATGTTCTCGCGCGGTAACACCCAGAGAGGCATCAACATCATAGCGGGGACGGCGGGAGCGGAGTTTGCCTTGGAATCCGGGGAATGGAAGAACGGAGTGTTCACGGCATCCGTCATCAGTGCCATGAAGGGCGAGGGAGCCGCGCAGGATGTGGATGGGGACGGCTTCTTCTCAGTGGAGGAATTGCAACAGAAAGTTGCCTCCACCGTGCAGCAGCAAACGGGCGGACAGCAGAGACCGAGCATTGTGTCGGCAGAGGGTGCCGAGAATATGGTACTTGTGG
>CAYRJI010000117.1:0-4098 GCA_964424645.1 uncultured Akkermansia sp.
ACTCCGTTGCGCCTAACTCCTTCACTTCGTACTTCGTACTTCGTACCTCGTACTCGATCATCCCCGCGTCTTCCTGCCGCAAAGTCATCGCCCGCCACCAAGCTCGTATTTTTCTTGGGACGGCTGTGATCGCCCACCACGAAGCCTTTCATTTATCTGAGGCAGGTGCGCCGGGTGGTCGATTTGCTTGCTGCGGATTATGCTTGCAATGTGAAGAAAAGGGGTGTACAGTAAGCGGCGGCGGGGGGTAGCCGAGGAAGGGCTACCGAGAGCCGGGAACACACGGAAATAACAGCTATGAACGAACTTACAGGTGCATGTATCATCGGGCAGTCGGGGGGACCGACGGCAGTCATCAATGCGAGCGTGTTGGGTGCGGTGCAAGCGGCGTTGGCAGCACCGCAGATCACGCGGGTGTTGGGGGCTGCAAATGGGATAAAGGGGGTGCTGCAAGGGAAACTTTACGACCTAGGGCAGGAAGACCCGGAAGAGCTTGAATTGCTTAAGTTTACGCCGGCATCCGCGCTGGGGACGTGTCGGTATAAGATGAAGGACCCGGAAGTCGACTCCACCGACTACGATAAAATCCTCGACACATTTAGAAAATTCGATGTACGGTACTTTCTCTACAATGGGGGAAATGACTCGATGGATACCTGCAACAAGATATCCAAGTACATGCAGAAGAGCGGGTACGAATGCCGGGTGATGGGGATACCCAAGACCATCGATAACGACCTGAACGGCACAGACCACTGCCCGGGCTATGCGTCTGCGGCTAAATATATAGCGACTTCGTGCATGGAAGTCAAGCACGATGCCTGCTGCTACGACACAGGCATGGTGACCATCATTGAGGTGATGGGACGGCACGCCGGGTGGCTTACGGCGGCGGCGGCGTTGGCAAACTATGCGGGAGCGGGACCGGACCTCATTTACCTGCCGGAAGTGGACTTCGACATGAACACATTCCTAGACGATGTGGAGCGCATCTACAAAGCCACGGGCAAGTGCTTGGTGGTAGCGTCGGAAGGCATACACGACAAAGACGGCAAGTTCATTTCCGAGGCGAAGACTAACGGTAACGATGGCTTCGGGCATGCCCAACTGGGTGGATTGGCAAACAAATTGGCGGAGGTGGTGCGCACACGGGTCGATGCAAAGGTACGTGCCATTGAACCCTCGCTGCTGCAACGCTGCGCCACACACTTGGCATCTACGACGGATGCCATCGAGGCGTATTTGGCGGGTAAGACGGCGGTGACCGCAGCCATTAACGGCGACACCGACAAGATGGTAGCCTTTGAGCGCAGCACGCCGTATGGGCAGTACGTATGCAACACGAAGCTGCTACCCTTGGAGAGTGTAGCCAACTACGAGCGTAAGGTGCCGCGCGAGTGGATCAACGCGGCGGGGAACGGGGTAGAAATGGCGTTCATTGATTACGCACTGCCGCTCATTCAGGGAGAGACGGGGATGAAGACGGTGCAGGCATTGCCGCGATTTGCGCGTCTGCGTAAGGTGCTCGCTAAACCGGTAGCCTGAGGCGCGGATCTTGGCTGCTTGCAGACAGCCCCGCAGGTTGCCGCCGGAATGCTTCAACGCACGAACGATGTGGGGAGAGGCGGTGCGCGGTTCCCTGCTCTTGCTGCTGTGAAATAAAAGACGACCATGGCAGGGATACTCACATTTGTGTTCTGCGCGCTCATGCTCGTGGCGGGGTATGCGGTGTACGGGCGAGTGGCGGAGCGGGTGTACGGCGTGCGGCGCGACATGACGATGCCGTGCGAAGAACGGGCGGACGGGGTGGACTACGTACGGATGCCGACGTGGCGAGTTTTCTTGGTGCAGTTGCTCAACATTGCGGGGTTGGGACCGGTTTTCGGAGCCCTTGCCGGGTGCCTGTACGGGGCGGCAGCACTGGTGTGGATCGTGGTGGGCTGTATTTTTGCCGGGGCTGTCCACGATTTCATGGCAGCTGTGATGAGTGCGGAGCACGGCGGGGCGAACATGCCCTACCTCGTGGGGCACTATTTGGGGAAAGTCTCACGGGGTGCGTTGCGGGTGGTGTGCGTGGGGCTGCTGCTGATGGTGGGAGTGGTCTTTACCACGGGACCGGCGGGTATGTTGCACGCCTTGGTCAGCGGTGTTTCCGTCACGCAGTGGTGTGTCATCATCCTCGTATACTACCTGCTTGCAACCATCCTGCCTATCAACGCCGTCATCGGCAAAATTTACCCGATTTTCGCCGCGTTTTTCCTGTTCATGGTCATAGGATTAGCCGTGGCACTTCCGGTGAGTGAATACCCCCTGTTGCCGACACTCGACCTCACGCAGAATATGCATCCGCAGGGGATGGCGATGTGGCCCATGATCTTCGTCACGATAGCTTGCGGGGCAATATCCGGGTTTCACGCGACACAGAGTCCTATGATGGTGCGCTGTTTGCAGCACGCGCGCAACCTGCGTCCCATCTTTTACGGGGCGATGATCACCGAAGGGCTGGTGGCATTGGTGTGGGCTTCCGTCGGGCTGAGTTTGCGGGAAATCCCCACAGAATATATGTTGGTGGGCAAGGATGTGGTGCCCGTAGCGGTCGGGGCGCAGGCTCTCACCTTCGGGCAACTCAGTTTGGCGAGTCCCGCGACCGCGGTGAACGCGGCGTGCCACATGCTGCTCGGACCGGTCGGGGCGGCACTCGCCGTTTTCGGGGTGGTGGTGTTGCCCATCACCAGCGGCGACACCGCTATGCGCAGCTGCCGCCTCATTTTGGCGGATGCTCTCCATCTCCCGCAGCAAGAGCTCGGGAAGCGGTTGCTGCTTGCCCTCCCGCTCTTTGCGGCGGTGGTTATCATTTCACAGTGTGACTTTAGTGTCATCTGGCGGTATTTCGGTTGGGCGAATCAAGTGCTGTCGTGCTTTACCCTCTGGAGCATTGCCGTTTGCCTACGCCTGCGCGGCAAGGTCCACTGGATTGCCACCCTACCGGCGGCTTTCATGACGGCGGTGTGCACGGCTTACCTGCTGGAGTCGCCCGACTGCGGCATTGCCCTCTCCGCCGTCGTGGGCAACTGCATCGCTTGCGTCCTAGCTTTCCTCTGCATCCTGCTCGTAATCCTCCGCCGCCAAAACCATCAGGACAACCCCTGAGACGGCTCTGAAAAACGTGACAGGACGCATGCTCTGAGGGCGTCGGCGACTGAGGCATAGACCGTGCCGTAGTGGGTAGATATCCAGTGCAGGACATCCGCGTGGGCAGAAAGGGGTGCGGCGCAAACGGCGTGCGGGAAGGTACGGAAGGCATCCAAATCATTGTGCCCGTCGCCCATGATAAAGAGGGCATGCTCGGGCAAATGCCAAGCGCGTTGAACGGCTTGTAGGGCAATGCCCTTGTTGTAACGCGCATCTGCCAGCCGCAGATATTTGCCCGCTCGCTGTACAGTGGAGCCCGGCAGTGACTGAGCGAACGCGAGCACGTGCGGCATGAGGAGATCCATGGTTTCGCCGTCGACTGCTTCGATGGAAAGCGGGTCTGTGCTCGAAATATGCCAAACTGCTTGAGGGAGAGCAGTGTGTATCCGGCGGAGCGGCTCGTTCCACGCGGGCAGCACCTCCTCGCGCAGTCGCTGATTTGCCGCATAGCAGGCGGCATTATGCTCGGACAAGGCATGCCACGCCCCATCTGCCCCGACCAGATAGACGTAGCGTTCGCAGGTGCAGAGAAAGTCCGGTTGCAAGGGGAGGGCACACAGCGCGGCTGCCATATCTCGCAGATTTCGCCCGGTGTTAATTCCCCAGCGCACACGCTGCTCGCGCAGTCTCTCGAGCAAGGTAAAGACTTGTCGGTCAATCTCTTCTACTTTCGTGCGGCGCGGAAGGAGCGTCCCGTCGTAATCCAGTGAGATGAGGTAGGAGCAGGTGTCCGACAGCGGTGCGGGGCGCGTGGGCAGCAGCACATCACCCTCTTCGATGGAGTGCAGGAGAAGACGGGTGGATGGCATGGCTATCGTTTTGCCGACACGCAGCCCGGGGGCATGGATTCTCCGGGGCGGCGCATGTGGATTTCCACGCGACGATTCAGGGTCTGACGCTCGCGGG
>CAYRJI010000118.1:0-4087 GCA_964424645.1 uncultured Akkermansia sp.
CCCCCCCCCCCCCCCCCCCCCCCCCCCCCCCCCCCCCCCCCCCCCCCCCCAAAATTTTGATTATCAATAGCTTACATGGACTTCTAACATTTTGTGTCATACTCGTAAAAAAACGCGAAGATGGATGATTCCATCCTACGCATCCCGACGGAGGGCAAATCGGATGAGCTCGTCGGCGGTGGCATCGGGCGACTTTTCGAGGAGGGCGGAGATCGCCTTGCGAGCTTCCGCAGGTTTGAAGCCGAGGGCGACGAGCGCGAGCTCGGCATCGGCCGCCGCTTGGGATGTAACCCCTTGTTGCTGGGCTTCCCAAGTGGTGGCGAGCCCCACTTTGTCTTTCAGTTCGAGGACAATACGCGCAGCGGTCTTTTTTCCCACCCCTTTGGCGCGGGCGATGACTTGCACGTCCTGCTTCACCACGGCGGTCTTGAACTCATTGACGCGCATACCGCTCAGGAGGGCAATGGCAGTGGTCGGGCCGATGCCGCTGACGCGCTCGACGAGTAGTCGGAAGATGTCGCGCTCCTCATCGGTAGCAAACCCGTAGAGCTGCATCATATTTTCGCGAATGTGCAGGTGCGTCTTGAGCTTTACCTGCTGCCCCGGCTGGGGGTTGATGGCATCGTACGTCGAAAGCGGGACGAGTACTTCATACCCCACGCCGCCGACATCTAGGACGATACTTTGGGGTAGGGCTTCGGCAACTGTGCCTCGGAGAAATGAAATCATATAACGTATTGGGTGACTTTACCTGCGCCGCTCCTTCGCTTTCCGGCTCTTTCTCGTTTTCCCGGTCTTCCGGGTGCTACGCTGTTTTTCGGGAGACGCAGACGTGTCGGGACGCACCGGCTTCGCGGCAGGAGGAGGTGCCGCCGCCTTATCGTTCTCGGACGCCGCAGGCTCGTCCGGTGTGGCGTCCTTGTCGGTCTGTTCTGCCTGTCCCCCTTCTGCGGCATCGGTACTCGGCGCAGCATCGTCCTTTTCGGGCTCCTCCGATGGTTTGCTCGGCGGCTTGGGAGCTAGGAGGTCTTCCATTTCCACGAACTCGCCTTCAGGTCCCAGTCCGCCTATTTCTTCCAGCAGCTCACGACAGCGAGTGTTGAGACGTTCGTAGTCGATCGGTCCGTTTTCCGGCTCCTTCGTGTGCGGGAAAATGAGATAAGAAGCCGAGAGGTTCGAGACGGAGCGAGCGTACACACCGGCACGCGAGTTGACGAGTTTACCGAGGCGCAGCGATGCCTCCCCGGTCTTATATCGCGGTCCGTAGTCGCCCACAATAGCCGGATACGCTTTATTCCCCACGATGACGACGGCGTAATCCCCGAGCTCCGGACGGTAGTCGTCATCCCGCCCTTCTTTTAAGGTGAGCGGTACCACGATGAAGGGATCGTACTGCGCGAGCAGGTAACTGAAGTGCTTGAGGTCCTGAATCACACGCCGCGCATTGTCGATCGCATCCGGGCGGCGCGGCTTTTCCTTGAGCAGGCGACTCAACCGAACCTCCCACCCGGGAAGGAGCGGATTGGGTTTGGTGCTCCTTTTCTTCCAGCGGTAGGAGGTGGAGGGTTGGTAGTTGTCGCTGTTCCGTATTTTCTCCGGCATGACGGAAAGTCGGTCGCCGTCCGACCCGTCACTCACTACATCCATATCCGCCTGCATCCAAAGGACACGACGCTTGCTGCCGGGGGCTGTGATGCGGAGGATGGTGTCCGTATCGTAAAAGTTGTGTTTGTCGAGCGGTTGAGAGAGAGAGGCGAGCGAGCGACGCACCCGGTTCTGCTTGTGCAGGTACAGGGCATGAAACCAAGGCGACACCTGCGCCTGCTCCATGAGTGCCGGGTAATTCGCCAGCACCTTCGGCAGCTCCGGGTTAGCGTGCAGCAGCTCCTGCCCCTCCGCCGCGTGCGGCAACAGCAGCTCCATACTCAGGCGAATTTGGTATGCCTGACTCTTTGTGCGGTCGCGACTGGCTGTGCTGCCCGGCGAAAAATTCACGGTACTGCGCAGATGCAACCCACGCGCGAGTGCCGTGTACTGCTCGAATGTGCCCGTGCTCAGCTTT
This sequence comes from uncultured Akkermansia sp., assembly GCA_964424645.1. Lineage (GTDB taxonomy): Bacteria > Verrucomicrobiota > Verrucomicrobiia > Verrucomicrobiales > Akkermansiaceae > Akkermansia. The sequence goes on from CAYRJI010000118.1 coordinate 2,063, forward strand.
TCCGGGAGCACCGGCGGAAATGGCGGCAGCTGGATATTGACCGGTGCCACGAGGTCCTCCGGCTTCCACACCTGCGGTATCTTAGCCGATGCACCGCCATCGGCGGGAACCGGCACGGGTACCTCCACCCGCACCTCCACGGGCACTTCCACCCGCTTTTCGACAATTTGTTTCTTCGGCTCGGTGTGCCCTCGCAGGGCTCGTACCAACTGCGCCGGGTAAGGTGTCCACAGTGCCCCGGCCGCCACTGCCAATATCACCAGCAGCCCCAGCCGAAACCACCACGCCCCGAGGCGGCTCATTATACGCCGTGCCTTCATGCGTTGCCCTCCGGTTGCGGCACGACCCTGCGGGGTCTCGTGCCCAAGATGATGCGTTCGAGCCACAGCGGAGTCATACGGAGCAGACACCCGCTCAACCACACTTTCCGTGAACCGTAGCAACGCGCCCTCCCGGCTTCCAAGGCTCGGAGTGCACTGCTCACCACCTTTTCCGCCGGGGTGTAAAACCACGATTTGAAGGGTATCTCTCCGCGATCAAAGCCGCTTCGCTGCGCCACTTCCCCGAATTCGGTGTGCACCGGACCGGGACATACCGCCAGCACCCGCACCCCCCTGCCCCGCAGCTCCATCCGCAACCCTTCCGTCAGGGACGCGACGAATGCCTTGCTCGCGGCATAGAGGGCGAAGTCCGGCAAAAAAATATCCGCCGCGAGTGAAGCGATGTTGATGATGTCTCCGCCGTTCCGCAGGAGTCGCGGCAGGATGCCGTGTGTCAACTCGGCTACCGCCTGAATATTTACCTGTATGAGCCCGCGCACCGTCTCCGTCCGCGCCGTCGCATAATCGCCGTAGTCTCCGAATCCGGCATTGTTGATGAGCAGACAAGCCCCCTCCGGTTGCTCCGCCACCGCAGCCAACAGCCGCTCGCGCCCACTCTCCCGCGCCAAATCACATTCCACGCTCGCGCATTCCAGCCCCGGGTGTTCGGCTTCCAAACGCCGCGCAAGCTGCCGGAGCCGCTCACCCCGCCGCGCCGCCAACAGCGTACGCCGCGCCCTGCCTGCCAACGCCTCAGCAAACTTCTCTCCCAGCCCGGATGACGCCCCGGTCACTACTATGAGCTCATACTCCACCCCGCTCATTATCCCACATTCCTCCCCCAACGGCAAGACGAATCAACGCGAAGTACGAGGTACGAAGTACGAAGTGAAGAAGTTAGGCGCAACGGAGTTGCGCGGGCATGGCGGAAGGAGGCAAAGCCATCGCCCACCGCGAAGCTCGTATTTTTCTTGGGACGGCTGTGATTAGCCGTTGAGTCCCCGTGAAATGAGGTAGAGCAGGAAAGCGGCGGCGGCGAGGCGGTACCAGCCGAAAATAGAGAGACTGTGGCGGCGGAGAAATGAGACCATCCATTTGACGGCGATGAGAGAACTTCCCCACGCCACGAGGGTGCCGATGAGCATGGGGAGCCAACCGAGCTGCCGGAGCATGTCCGCCCCATGCGCGGCGGCATCGTGGCAGGTGGCAGCCCCGAGGGTGATGAGCCCGAGCAGGAAACTGAACTCCACGGCGGCGGCGAGGTTGAGCCCCACGCAGAGCCCGCCGAGCATCGTCATGAGACTGCGGCTCACACCGGGACACATCGCCACGCACTGCATGAGCCCGATACCGAGCGCGCCTTTCCGAGTGAGTGCCTCCAGCGGCACCCCCGCGTCACCGCTCCCCTGGTGCTCGCGGGACCGCACGTAGAGCAGGATAACGATGCCGCCCACCGCCCAACTCACCGTCACCGTAGGCGCATTGAAGAGGTATGTCTTGATGAAGCGGGAGCAGAGCAGCCCCACTGCCGCCGCCGGGACAAACGCAATCACGAGGTTAACGAGCAGCCGCCGCCCCTCCGGACAGCGACCGAGTAGCCCGCGCCACATCTGCGCCACGCGGGGGAAGTACAGTCCCAACACGGCGAGGATAGCCCCGCCTTGGATGCAGATTTCGAACGCGCTGAGTGCCGAACTCTCCTCCA
>CAYRJI010000119.1:0-4064 GCA_964424645.1 uncultured Akkermansia sp.
CTGTCACAAACGGTCCCACCTCGGTAATCTGCGACCCGATGTGCATCTGCAACCCTCGTATCCGTAAGTGCGGCATCTCGGCTGCCATGTGCGCGTAAACATCCTCGATTCTCGCGATGTCGATGCCGAATTTATTCTCCTGCGTCCCGGTGGTAATGTATTTGTGGGTGTGAGCATCGACGTGCGGATTGACGCGTACTGCCACCGGTGCCTGTACCTTCATTTCCCCGGCGATACGGTCGATCGCGCGTAGCTCGTTCTCGCTCTCGCAGATGAAGCAGTAGATTCCCTGCTCGAGCGCATAGCGTATTTCTTCCCCGGTCTTTGCCACCCCTGCGTAGGTGCATCCCGCCGGGTCGCCCCCCGCACGTATGACCCGCCGAAGTTCCCCGCCCGACACGATGTCGAACCCGAGCCCACTCCGTGCCATCAGCTGCAGTATCGCCCCGCAGGAGCACGCCTTCATGGCGTAGGCGATGTGGACGTCCGCCCCGGCGAACTCACGTCGGTACTCCTCTATCGCAGAGAGGATGGTTCTGCGGCTGTACACGTACGTCGGCGTCCCGTACGCTGCGGCAATATCTCCCATATCCACATCCTCGCAGTAGAGTTTTCCGTTCTTGTAGGAAAAATGGTGCATAGCATCCTTGGTTGTATGTTACGTTTGTCCTGTTGCCCCTTCCGTCCCTTTGTCCTGATTCTGAGTATTCGGGGCATCGTCAACGAGGGCGGCTACCCACCGCAGGTCTGTCGAGCTCTCCAATGCCAACTTCACAAACAGGGTGATGGGTACCGCCAGCAGCATCCCCGCCGGTCCCCATATCCATCCCCAGCCCAACACGGACAGCAGCACCATCGATGTCGCCATCCCGAATTGTTTGCCCAAGAAGATAGGTTCTATCCCATTGCCGATCGCAAAGTTGATTGCCAAATACCCACCCGCCACCATCAGCCCGCTCTTCCAATCCTGTGTCGCCATCGCGAGTGCTACGGGCGGTATGGCGGCTACGATTGATCCGATCGTCGGAATGAAGTTCAGTACACATGCCACCACTCCCCACAAAAATGGGAGGGGTACCCCCGTCACAGAACACAGCCCCCACGCCAACAATCCCGTGCATACGCTCGCTAATGTCTTGATAATTATGTACTTTTGTACACCGCTCAGTACGGTCAGCACCCGTTCACTCACGGGATATCTCTTCGCCAACCCCACCAAATTCCGCCGAAATAACGGTGCCTCCCCGAGAAAAAACGTCATTAGTATCAGCACAAGTGTCGTGTACGACACAAACGCCAAAACCCGCCCCGTGATGCTGAATATATACGTGATAGCTTGTCCGATATACGTCTGTACACACCATACGACCAGTTGACTTACATTCTCGTTTACGTTCTGTATCTTCCCCTCGTGGATGAAGAGTTTGAGGATACCGCCGCCGGGCGTAGTTTCCTCGAAATCGCCCCCCTGCCCACTTTCTTTCAACTTCTGAAATATGTCGTCCGGCACGGTAGCCTGTATCTCCGTAAACATGTATCTGGTGAGACTGATCAACCCGCAAATCAACGCTATGTCCACCACCACAGCACACGTCACCGCCAACCAATGCGGCAACTTCAACCATTTCCTCAACCCACTGACTATCGGATAGCTCGCTATCGCTAAAAATATAGCCATCACAAACGGCAGCGTCACCTCCCGCGTGTACTTTAACCCAAAAACCACCAAAAAGAAAGCTCCCGCCACCAGCAGTGCCTGCCCCCCATTCCCTATCTTTCCCCGTCCGTTCATCGCAACCCATTTTAGCCACCCCACGCCCCATTTTCAAGCTCGAATCGTTGCAGCCAACAAATTTTTTCGTGCCCCGGGGAAATTGATCACCCGATGTGGTGCGATGACTTTGCGGCAGGGAAACGGAGAGGAGAATCAAGTACGAAGTGAAAGAGTTAGGCGCAACGAGGTTGCGCAGGGGAAGTGGAAGGAGGCAAAGCCGAAACAATGCGTGAAGACCCAATCTATGCACCTGTGGTGATGGTACGACTGTGGTATGCCAAGCCATGAAGAGGTGCACCTACGCATGGGAAAATACGCGACAGAGAAAGACCTAGAGGAAAGACTCAAGCACCTGTCTCAGGCACTAAAGGTTTTTGCGCGGGAAAAACCATGACGAGCAACGGGATCGTCGCAAAGACACGCGGGAGAGAAATGGAAGTACGAAACGGCAAAGTCAAAGGACAGCACCCGCAGCGGAGGTGGGGAGGACGTGGCGATTGTCGAGAATTGCAAAAAAAATTCAATGCTTGGACACGAACTTTTTCTTGACATTCATACCGCCTTGTAATAGACTGCCGTCAGCAAGGCGGTTTCGTAGGCAACTGCGGACGCTGCGTATGCAGTGTACAACCCGTAAACTTGACCTCGGTTTCCTACCGGGGTCATTTTATATCGAATCAAATGAAACCATTTAGTAGCTTTGATCAACAGGTTGAGATCATCCTTCAAAGGGGAGTCAAGAGTCGCACGCTGGACGAAAAAGGATTGCGTGATGAGATCAAGCGACGACTCCAATACGTTAATTACTACCGTCTATCTGCATACTGGTACCGTTTTTTGGATACAGGTCATGCTATCAATGGTCATCAACGCTTTCAGGAAGGCACATACTGGGAAGATATTTGGGCACGCTATGTGACGGACAGACGTTTGAGAATTTTGTTGTTAGACGCAATATCCCGTTTCGAGGTAGCATTGCGAACGCAGGTAGCGTACAACTGGATTGCATTCTTCAATCAATACACCAAACCCCAATCCGACCCTGCAAAGTACATGAAAAGCATGAATGCATTCTCTTCAAAGGAGAGAGGGAAGGTGCAGGCGGAACGCAAGGAATTAGAGGACATGATTCAAAAAAATTTTGAGAGGAATCGTACGAGTTTTGTCGACTTTGATGCAACCGTGGGCAAAGTGAAATATGCTGTAGACTTGGCAACGTGGAGTTACATTGAATTTGCTACGCTCGGCAACATCTGTGTGTTGCTCAAAATCTGTCTCCCCCAAAGAGTAGTAAAAAATATTGCAAAGAAACTGGGTTTCAACAGTGCCAACTTTTTTTGTTCTGCTGTTGCCTTTCTGAAGGACGTACGTAACGCATGTGCCCATCAAGCAAGGATCCTAGACAGGCGGTGGATCACGAAGAAAAAGAATTTGATATTAAGAAAGAATGATACGGGTACGATATCATCTATTGCGTCCACGGATAGAACGGCCGTTGCCCTTTGCCTTTGTGCGTTTATTTTAGACGTGATAGCACCGAAAAGCACTTGGAAAGCTCGCTGTAAGAAACTCATCTTGACGGCTCAGAAGGAGACTCCGCACCTATGCGAGGATTTGGGATTTAAATCAAACTGGTTCGAGTACTCAATGTGGCAATAATGAGATGCGAAGCCCCCACACCCTTCCCCCACCACATGAGCCTCCCCCACTCCACACGCCCCTCCTCGGCTTTGCTACTTCGTACTTCCTTTTGTTGTTTGCACGATTTCATCCAGTGCATCCAAAAACGCCACGGCGTAACTACCCGTTCGCGTTGCGGACTGCGCGGCGGTTTCCGCTGCCGCATTGAAAAGTCGGGCGACGGCAATGGCTGCCTGTAGAGGGGAGTCTGCCACCGCGCAGAGAGCTGCCGCTAATGCCCCCATGGCACAGCCCATCCCGGTCACACGTGTCGTGAGTTCACTGCCGCCGCTGAGGGCTTCCGTTGTCCGCCCGTCTGTCGCGTAATCGACAGCACCGGTGACGAGGACGGCTGCGCCTGTGCTGCGGGCAAGTTGCTGAGCGGCGGGGAGGGCTGTGACGACATCATCTGTGCTCTCCGGTCCCCGCGTGGCGGTGCTCTGCCCTGCCAATGCCATAATTTCTGAGGCATTGCCGCGTATGAGGGTGGGTGGTGCGAGCTGCATGATTTCCCGGCAGAAGCGGGTACGTGCACTGAGCAACCCCACCGCCACGGGGTCCAGCACCCACGGTACGCCCAACTCCCCGGCACACCGAACCGCCGCGCGTT
>CAYRJI010000120.1:0-4006 GCA_964424645.1 uncultured Akkermansia sp.
CTGCGCAACTCCGTTGCGCCTAACTCCTTCACTTCGTACTTCGTACCTCGTACTTGATCGCCCCCGTGTTGCCACGCGATGAAGTTATCGCTCTGCTCTGAGTGCTTAATTTATTTGGGACAGATGTGAGATGGTCCCAAATATCAACTTGAAAAATGGGGCGAATTTGGTAGAATGAGCGGCGTGAAGGTCATTTCTGTAGCGAATCAAAAAGGTGGCGTGGGCAAAACCTCTACAGCGGTCAATCTGGCGGCGGCACTGGCAGCGCGGGGACGGGATGTGTTACTCATCGATGTAGACTCCCAAGCAAATGCTACCTCGGCACTCGGTGTGGAAGTGACGGGAGAGAACAGCCTTTACCAGGCTCTCATCGGGAACAGGCACCTGCAGGACCTCATTATTTCCACAAACCGAAGCCACCTTTCCCTCGTGCCCTCGCACATTGATCTGTCGGGGGTGGAAGTCGAACTCTCCCGCAACGGAGAACACCTGTACTGCATGCAGCGGGTATTGGAAGAGCTGCGCAGGGGGGGGCAGTTCGACTACGTATTTATGGACACGCCGCCCTCGCTCGGCGTCCTGATGACTGCATCCCTGTGCGCCAGCGATGAAGTGCTTACCCCTCTGCAATGCGAATTTTTCAGTCTGGAGGGTCTCTCGAGAATCCTGTACGTGCTGGACCAAATACGCGACGGCGGCGTGCAGCCGAATCTTGTCCACGAGGGAATCATCATGACCATGTACAATCACACGAACCTCGCCGACCAAGTGATTGAGCAGGTGCGGGAGACTCTTCCCGAAAAATTGTACAATACTGTCATTCCGAGGTCTGTGCGTGTGGCAGAAGCCCCGAGTTTCGGGCGCACCGTGCTGGAGCACGACCCGAGCGGTGCGGCGGCACAGGCGTACAAAAATGTCGCAGACGAATTTTTGAAGCGGCACCGCTGAGCGTGCCGTCGGGAGCTGTGTCATGTTGCATTGGGTCTACCCGAACTACTGTGAACTATGCGGGGAACCGAGCGGGGGTGCGTTGTGCGATTCCTGCATTGCTAAGCTTCCGACTGTGCCTCTGCCCATCTGCCTCTACTGTGGGGCACCCGTGGCGGGTGATCTTCAGTGTGCCGACCGCTGTGCCCAGTGCTCCACTCAACCGCGCACGTACGACTTTGCGCGCAGTGCCTACGTGACATCGCGCGAAACGCGTCTCCTTATCCACGCTCTCAAGTACCACCGCGCCAACTACCTCGTGCCGGTGATGGGGGAGCTCCTCAACCGTCTATGGGAGGATACTCCGGCACTGCTGCGGACAGGTCAGTATTGCATTGTGCCGGTACCTTCCACCCCGGCTCACCTCTTTGCGCGTGGGTACAATCAGGCGGCGGAGTTGGCGGAGACCCTCGCGAAGTTGCGCGGGCTGCCGGTGTGCCAAGCTCTCCGTCGCGTCCCGACCGGTGCCGACAGCCAGACCCGCCTCTCTGCTCGGGAGCGTCAACGCAACGCTCTGATGGCATACCAATTACGAGAAGTTTACGCTTCCGGGAAGGAAAAATTGCCCGGACACGATGTGGTGCTCGTAGACGATGTGTACACGACCGGCAGCACCACGCGGACATGTGCTCACCTCCTGCACAAACTACCCGGAGTGAAACGTGTCGGTGTCCTCACGCTGCTGCGTGCCGTGCATTGGCGGGACGCACTTTAGTGCATTTTGCCGCGTGGGTGAAAGGCGCGGTGCAGATTCACGAGGCGTTGCTGCTCTACATGCGTGTAGATCTGCGTGGTGGCGAGGTCTGCGTGTCCGAGCATATCTTGGATGACGCGCAAGTCCGCCCCGTTCTCCAGCAGATGTGTGGCAAAGGAGTGGCGCAGGATGTGCGGGAAGACGTGCTCGTCCATCCCGGCTGCCGCAGCGCGCGTCTTGATGATCTGGCGAATCCGCTCTCGCGTGAGCATGCCGCCGCGCTGCGAAAGGAACAGCACGCGAGGAGCTGCCTTGCGTGCCGGTAGCAGAAGCGGGCGCGCGTGCTCTCGATAGTACCTCAGAGCTCGGGCAGCTTCTCCCCCCAGCGGAACATAGCGGGTCTTATCCCCCTTCCCGGTAATGCGCACAAATCCCTCGTCCCAATCGACCTGCTCCGGGCGAAGGGTAACTAACTCACTGACTCGCAATCCACTGCCGTACAACATCTCGAGCATGGCGCGATCTCGTGCCCCGAAGGGGAGGTCATGCAGGTCGATGCTTTCCAATAAAAGTCGCACCTCTGCTTCCGTGAGGGTCCGGGGTATCTGCATCGCCACTCGTCCGGGGTGAATGAGTGCCGCCGGATTGGTGGGCAGGATATGCTTGGCGGCTAAGTAGCGGAAGAAGATACGCACGTGCACCATCATGATGCGCACACTGGAAATAGCCAATCCTTCCGCGAGCAAGTGGCGGTGGTACTCCACCAAGGTAGCATCCTGCACATCGCCGGGTTGAATCCCGCGTTGTTCCAGATAGTGCCGCAGGTTCGTGAGACTTTGTCGCACCGAGCTACGGTAATTCGCGCTCAGCCCGCGCTCCGCCGCCAAACAGAGCAAAAATTGTTCCACGGCACCCCCGAGCTCTTGCAGTGTCAGTCCCATCGGCTTCCGTCTCTTCAACTCACCATCAGTGCCTCCCGATTCACAAAAAACACGGCTCCTAGCAAACAAAAAAATGCCCACAGGTAGTCCCACTTCCACTGCTCTCCCATGTAAAAAAGCATAAAAGGTACAAAAATACTCAACGTAATAACCTCCTGCATAATTTTGAGCTGCGCAAGCGACAAACCCGCCGAGCGTCCGAGATGATTGGCAGGTATCATGAGACAGTACTCAAAAAATGCCAGCCCCCAACTGATGAGTATCAATTTCCAAAGTCCCCGCTGCACCGCCTCCCCCGGCTTCCGCAAAAAACCGTACCAAGCAAACGTCATCACCGTATTGCTCAGAACCAGTAAAAGTGCCGTGAACGTTATTCGTATCATGCCGTCGCCGGTCATGGTACGCCGTTTAGAAAAATTGTCAAGCTGTTCACATCTGTCCCTAGGGCAATCGCATTAGGAGTTAGATATATGTATGGAATTTATTATCAATAAGTTAATTAGGTTATTGACATTGTGTCATAATAGTGATAAAATTCGAGGATGAAGAAGTTCATATTACTCCTCGAAGAAATAACGGACCCTCGTACCGGAAATGCTAAGATACATAAACTTTCAGACATTGTGTTTATCGCCGTAGCGGCAGCGGTGGCAGGCGTAACGGAATGGACGCTTGTAGAGGCATTTGCAGAAAAGAGGATAGATTACTTTAAGAGATATTTGGAACTGCCGGGCGGGATACCGTCGCATGACACATTCGGACGAGTGTTTAGGCTTCTGAGCGCAAAGGGAATAGAGAGCACCTTTCGGGAGCTGGTCAAGCAGTTTCGTCAGCTGAAAGAATCAACGCACATCAGTATAGACGGGAAGACGATGCGAGGGGCAGGTGCGTTCGGGGAGCCACACAATGTGCACGTTGTGAGTGCCTACGAGGAGAGTAGTGGACTCGTGTTGGGGCAGTTGAAGGTAGGGAGTAAAGAGAATGAGATCACAGCCATACCGAAGCTTATAGAGACGTTGGAGATAAGAGGGTGTACCATATCGATAGACGCGATAGGATGCCAGAAGAACATCGCAGAGCTGATCACCAGTAAGGGTGCATATTATGTATTGGCAGTAAAAGACAACCAAAAGAGGCTCAAAGAAGGGATAGAGGATACGGTAAGGATGGAGAAACCGGACGCAGAGTACAGAGAGGTGGAAGGTGACCATGGGAGGATAGAGACGCGGATATGTAGGCTATACTACGACTTATCCCATATAGAAGGGTCATGGAATTGGAAGGGGTTGAGAGCGGTGGTGAGTGTGGAGAGTATACGGGAGAGTAAGAAGAGCGGGGAAGTGACACGGGACATGCGCTACTACATTACAAGCAAAGCGCACGC
>CAYRJI010000121.1:0-3740 GCA_964424645.1 uncultured Akkermansia sp.
TCAAGGTGAAGTCGCATTCGAAGGTGGAGGGTGCACAAACAGATTGGTGGTACGTAAAGAATGGTGAGGCGTATTATTACGGGGATGAAGCATGCTCCGGAGAACATCCGGCTACCCCGGCGAGTTTGGGAACGCCGCAGTATTCCTCGGGGCAATGGTTGCCGGAATGCGAAGATAGCATGGGTCGGAGTTATGCCCTAACTGATGAGATGTCCTATCATCCTCGAGGGAAACGGGCGACACTCAAGATAGTTAATGCTACCAGACGCCAACCAACATTATGTCGATCCGCATCGGTTAAGGATGGTGATATCTCGGGGCTGTCAAAGGCTCCGGCAGAAATTACATTCACGTCGGCTCATTCCGGGGTGTATCACGGGACTATAAAAGGTGTTTTTTCTCTCGTGGACGGATCCTCCGATGACATTGCGAGGCTTGATTCAATTACGATTTATACAGAGTGAAGACATCATTTTGACAACACAAACGGTCGGAAATACCTCCCTAGCGTCATTGACGTCTAGGGAGGAGGGGGTGGCGATTGAGGCGTAAGCATTCTAACCATCAGAAGAACAGAAAGGAACATCCGAAAATATGACGACATACGGCAGATTGATCATGGGAGCTGTACTGTGCATCGTTCAGATACTACCGACCCGAGCTTCATTCCCCGATGGGGGGAATAGCCTTCAATTGCCACGGGCATTCCAACCGTCGGCGGCAGTCCCGGTGCTCGGACGAGTGGCGGCACCCACTTACCTAGCGGCACGGTCCTTTGCCGGAAGACAGGGTGGCGGCACTGTGACTTTCGATGGGTTATACAACGAGGAATCGATCACGATGCCGTCATGGCTGTGGAATGAGGTGAAGGATTTAAACGCACAACTGAAGGATCGGTTGCCGACAAGTGATTATTTAACCATCTTGAAGGGCGAGAATCGACTCTTTGCCCAGTATAAAACCAAGGCAGAATACTTGCAACATCTATCCCAAGATAGGGTTCGACATAATGATTGGAAAATAAATACCATTCAGGCGCTGCGGAAAAAGCTCGGAGAGATTTTGGCTAATCCGACGAGCGACCGGATATTTCCGAGACCTCGATTTGTTGAGCGGGGCAAGGAAGGTGTAATGTTTCGTGAATACTTGCGTTACAGTAAAGATGACATCTCGTTGGGTGACGAATCATACATATTAAGCCACGGTCGAGGGCTGCAAGTAGGCTATTCATCCCTGTGGACATTCTGGGATTCACGAACCGGCTTCCCGCATGCCCAATTTGCGTGTCAATCGTCTACACTCGCATCTTCCGCGAGGGGTAAATTGGTGGGAGGACACCCCGTCTATTACCTCATGGAAACATGCGGTGAATTTTCGTCGTATGATTGGTGTAATTTATTCTGTTCCGAGTGTTATCTTGTTGATCTGCGTAATAAGACATTTCAGGCTCTTGTTCCACCGGGGATGTCTCCTTTCTTTGACTACATAGAGAACCCCACCAGTGGGTTGTTGTATAGGCAGACTCATCCCCTTCCGCCGACGCCATCGCAAGAGCCGGATAGTAAACCGCATGCTCCATGGTACGCAGAAGGAGACGCGGGGAAGGAATCCTTGCATATACAACAAGTCAGGGAGGAATTAGATTTTGCGTGGGGAAAAGAGTGTACACCACAGGCAGATCACCTTTTGTTCTTAGATTCACTTGTACAATACAGTCAGGCAAACAAGCAGCAAGGAGATGATGCGAAGTCAGTAAAAGATAAAATTGCACGGTTGATGCAGCCGACTCCGAAGAGCTATAGTGATGCTGAACTATACAACATTGACATAGGAAATACAAAAAATGGGTATACCTTATTCCTTCGATATGAATGTCATTATGACGAGGCATCGGATGGGGGAGGGCTGATGCTCGGACTACTAACACCCAATGACGAGATATTATGCTTCCCTATCGGCGAAGTAGACCCGAAGTATGGGGAAGAATGGAGCTTACTCCCGCAAACGGGTCGACTTCGCCCATACAGTCAATGCATTGATCTGAGGGCAAAAGTTGAAAAAGGGCTCGAGAATCTCTTCAAAAAAAATAGCCCTGGAAAGCCCTATGTTCTTCTCAAATTAGGCGAAGGAAGAAGTCCAAATGTTTCAGGTGCATACTGTACTGATAATATGGCACCTTACGTCGTAACTATGCAGCCAAGCTCGTTGGAAGGAAAGTATCTTGAATTGGTCGTTGGTGTGGAGTACGGGGGCGTTGTGAAATTGGACATCGTCCGTCTGAATATGGAAGATTACACATACGTGATAGATAAAAGCTGGCGATTTCAGAAGAGTGCCCTGAAGCCCAAGTGGATATCGAATCAACGCATTTTTACGAAGCCCGTGGGTGATTCCCAATACAAAATCATTCAGGTGGAAGATGGAGGGAATGAACGGGTCATGGGTGATCTATACGTCGAAAGTTCGAATAGCTATGCAATTGTCCTACCCAACGGACATTATGCCGGTTCACCCGGGTGCGAACGTTTCCTGCAATACGGAGATGGTGAGCGCGTCGTAGGAATGCATGCCTTGGCACCTTGGCGTAACAGACCGGCTGAAGTACTGGAGGCGATAGGGGGAAACGCGGACGACATCGCGGCACTGCGGGAGACGACGAAGCGGTGGCTGCGTAAACAGGGCTTCGATCCGGAAAATATGCCGCCGGAACCGCCGCTCGATGCTTTCCCCGTGGCAGAGGTGGATATGCCGGATTTGTTCAATACGAACGGCACCACCCGCTTCCGTGTGGCACTCAAGGCAACGGCGCACGACATCAGGAAGGTTGAAGTACGCGCCGACGGGGTGCTTATTCCCCAGCCATTTGATGCCGACATCGATGTCACGGCAAATGGCGAGCAAACAGTCACGGTGGAGGTGCCATTGGCAACCGGTCAGAATTGGATCGAGGTTACCCCCGTAGACAGCGCGGGGATTCCCGGAGACACGACGCGATTTCGCGTGATATACAAGGGGCAATATCCCTCTGATTTGTTTATCGTGGCACTCGGCGTTTCAGACTATGAGAACCCGGATATGAAGCTCCAATACGCCGCCAAGGATGCCGGGGACATTGCCGCCGCGTTTGAGAAATACGGGACGGGTCGCAAGCACGTGCTCGTGCTCACCGACAAGGAGGTGAAGGATAAGACCGTGATGGGAAGGGTGAAAACGTTCCTGTCGGCGGCATCCTTGGAGGATCGCATTGTCTTCTACGTAGCCGGACACGGCATCTTGGATGACAACCTGAATTACTACTACGTCCCGGCTTCGTTTGACCCGGAGCATATCGCCGAAACGAGCATTTCCATGGATGAGCTCACGGGCTGCCTACAGGGCACTAAGGCACGCAAGAAGCTGCTTTTGCTCGACACATGCTACTCCGGCATGCTGGGCGAGGAGGGAGAAGAAAAGCTCACCCTAAGCGGGGTGCAGTTGCCGCACGGTGTACGGGCGATCCAGATACGGGGGATGAAGGTAAAGAAGGCGGTAGGAGCACTGAGCGTGAACCAGAGGAAACGCTACGTGGAGGATATGTTCTCGCGCGGTAACACCCAGAGAGGCATCAACATCATAGCGGGGACGGCGGGAGCGGAGTTTGCCTTGGAATCCGGGGAATGGAAGAACGGAGTGTTCACGGCATCCGTCATCAGTGCCATGAAGGGCGAGGGAGCCGCGCAGGATGTGGATGGGGACGGCTT
>CAYRJI010000122.1:0-3685 GCA_964424645.1 uncultured Akkermansia sp.
TGATGTACACGGGCAAAACCATAGAGAATTGGGGCACTGAGCGCATGTCGGCGAGTAGTGTATCTCTTTTTGAATACGATGTGCAGGATAGTGAATCTAGGAATTATTTACCGTAAGCATGCAACAGTGAATGCAGAGCACCGGGAACTGAATCCGAAGGACGAATAACAAAATGAGGAAAATTTGCGTAATAGTAAAAAAAATAAGGGGAAAGTGAACTTTAGGCTGGACATCTCATTCAAAAGGAGATGAGCAGGGGAGGGAAATCCTCATGTCTTTGTATGTAGGACACTAAGATGTCGCGCTAAGCGAAAAAGGCATTCGCAAAAAAAGAGGCAATTAGGCGGCGACAATTGTGAGATGTAAATGGCTGAAATGTCGTCAATAAGGAATAAGGCGGAAGGGATCAGGGCTCCTTCCGTGCGAAAAATGCGAAGCAACTGTACCGTAAGTCACATCTGTCCCAAATAAATTAAATGCACGGGGTGGAGCGGTGACTTTGCAGCAGGGAAACAGGGAGGTGGTCAAGTACGAGGTACGAAGTGAAGGAGCTAGGCGCAACGGAGTTGCGCAGGAGAGTTGGGAGGAGGCAAAGCCAAAACGACGCGTGGGGAATAAATCAACGTCCCCGTGAGGTTGAAGCCTCCTTGGTACGCAAAGCGTTTGTAACCCGCATGAGGATTGGCATTGCAGCGTTTTTCGAGAATTTTATTGGGACGGGCGTGGTGAAGGAGACACCCCTGTGGCGGATGCCTCTTGGGGCAGATATGACGGCAGTCCCCGCTTTATCGCTTGGGTTTGGGAGTTTGAAAGCATGCGTTAAGCTGCGAGGCGGAAAAAGTCGGCGGCGTTTCTCCGTGTGCCAAGGCATCTATTATTTTGTCGTAGTGCTCCAGCTTGAGTGTCAGGTAACTCATGCAGAGCTTGAGCTCATCCAGTTGATTATTCAGGCGCGCCCGAGTCTGCAAGAGCAATTTCCGCCGATCACGCAAGGTTTCGTCCCCATCATCGACCATAGAAAAATACCGCTTCATCTCCGAGAGAGACAACCCGGCGGCGCGTAGGCAACGCACCGTGTTCACACGGCCTATTTCCCGCTCGCCGTAATGCCGATTCCCTGCCCCATCGCGCGGCACCGGAGGGATAATGCCCTCATCTTCATAAAAGCGGAGAGTGGCGGCAGAGAATCCGGAAGCCGCCGCTACTTGAGCTATCGTTTGACTCTCACTCATGCCCCCATTATACAACTTAAGGTAACCTGAAGGGAAGAAAAATCGACTTGTCCGCTTTTGCAATTTTTGCTTGGGAAAAGTTCGGCGGTGTGCTAGAATGAGTTGCGATGCCTTGTGAATGGATAGACTCGGGGTACTGCGATCCCACGTGGTGGCAGGTGGTGGGTATGGGACTCCTCGGGGCTTGTATCGGCTCTTTCCTGAATGTGGTCGTGTACCGGCTGCCGCGTGGCTTGAGCGTGAACAAACCGTCGCGCTCGTTTTGCCCCACCTGCGGGGCGGCTATCCCATGGTACCATAATCTGCCTATTATCAGCTGGTTGCTCCTGCGCGGGCGGAGTGTCTGCTGTAAAAAGCCCATCAGTACCCGCTACTGGTTGATTGAACTTTCCTCCGCCCTGCTTTTTTCTGCTATTGCATGGTACTTTAATTACGAACAATTTGCGGCGATCCTGCTCATCTGTCTCTGGGCGGCGGGACTGCTGGCGATGCTGGCAATGGATTGGACGGAGATGGTAGTGCACCCGAAAGTAGCATGTGCGACGTCTGTTTTCGGCTTGGTAGCAGCCGTGCTCGCTCCGCAGTTTCCCGAGGTCACCGCTTTCACCCCGTGGGAAGGTCTCTTGTGGGGGTGCGTGGGAATCACGGGCGGCTTCGTACTTTTCCGCATCGTGGCACTGGTCGGTCGCCTACTCTTCGGACACCGTGAGCTCCATTTCCGGGCACCGGAGCAGTGGACCCTGCGGCAGCACGGTGAAGATGTCTGCCTCACCATCGGTGGTCACGAGTTCCTATGGTCCCACGTATTTTCCGACGCAGCAGGTTGTCTGTCCCTGCGACAAGCCAAAATTGACCAAATCCCGAGCGAGGTCGACACCGTGTCTTTCTCGGAAACATCTGTGCGCGTATGCGGCACGGAGCATTCCCTAGAGCAATATGAGTCCCTGAGCGGTACTGCTTCTGCGGTCCTCACCAAGCGTGCCGCCATGGGCAGCGGCGACGCGTGGATCGCGATGTCTATCGGCGCATTCTGCGGCTGGCAGGGTGTGGTCTTTTCGCTGGTCATCGGCAGCTTCATCGGGCTGGCGTTGGCCCTCCTCCTACGCATCCGACGCGGTCAGCCCATGCCCTTCGGTCCGGCTCTTATTCTTGCTGCTTACGTCTGGTTATTCGTCGGACCGGCAGCTCTGGAGCGGTATTGGGAACTGCTGGGCGCAGTGGAGTGAACATGGGACTGGGAGAATCAATGGCTTAGAGCAGAGCGGTGGCTTTGTCGGCGGGAAACCGTAGAGGAGATTAAGTACGACGTACGGGGTACGAAGTATTAAAGTTCGGCGCAATGAAGTTGCGCGGGGAAAACTGAAAGGAGCGCGGGGATCGACCAAGACACCCGTGATGATGACACCTCCGCTGTACGCAGAGCCGTGGAGAGTTGCTTGCGTGACTCCACAGTTAAGCACAGATTTCGTACTCGCGTGGCACCACCGCCCATCACACACGATACGTCCGGTCACAGTCGTACCCGTCCCGCATCACCTCTCTTCATCACACACCTTCTTCCTGCCACCCTCGTATTGCCCACCACATCCCGGCTTTGCTACTCCGCACTTTCTATTTGCCCCGTACTCCCATTTTCTGTCCATTCCAAGATGAGACGTGCGCGTAAGTTACCTCCGCCTTCGATGAGATGTTCCGAGACTGCATCGGCGATTCGGTGGGTGATGCTCAGTGCCTCTCCCAACAAGCTTTCGTGTTTATAGGAGACGCGGACGCGGTGCGGGGCACCGGCGGGAGGCTTGGGCAGGGAGTCGAGCACCCAAGTGAGATAGGCAGAGTTGTTGATGTGCCCGTTGAAGTCGAGGTCGCGACGGGAAGTGACGAGGTAAGAGGTGAATGGCGGCGTCGTGGGCGCGTCGGGCGGCGGCGGTAAAGTGGGCTTGGAAAGAGGAAGAACCAAATTCGCGCGGTTGAGGGGGACGGGGCGGCGGGAGTTCACATCAATGAGTACCCAGAAAATGTCGGCATGTGCTATGAGCTCCCCAGCTTCATCCGCCATGTCGACAAATCGGTGGGCTTGGAGCGGTGTGGCTTGCCCGGTGTTGGTGCGCAGCGTGACGGCTTCCTTCCACTGTGGACGCCGCGTGAGCTCGAAGTTGCCCTGCACTTCTACCCATGCCAAGCCGTGCTCGCGTGCCCAATCGAAGCCAAAGCCATTGGCAGAAGCGTGCATCTCCGCCATCTCTTGGCAATGCAGCAGAAACCACTCCGGTTTCATCAAGAGATCCGGTCCGCATTCATAGCTCGCTATCCGGTGAGAAACAACAAGGTCGGTCATGCTCCTCACTCTACCACAGGGCAACCGGGTGTCAAGCACGAACCAAAACCACATCTGTCCCAAATCACATCTGTCCCAAATAAATTAAGCACTCAGAGCAGAGCGATAACTTCATCGC
>CAYRJI010000123.1:0-3570 GCA_964424645.1 uncultured Akkermansia sp.
GTATCCGTGGTGGATTGCGAGGCACGCTTGCAGCCCTTGGAATTGGCGGCAATCATCGAGAAATCCTTGCCCGACTACAAATTAGATCGTTCCGAAAACCGATACCTCTCGTTCCGGCACACGGCGGCGGCATCTGCCGTCCCTGCTGCCTCCACGACCGCTACCCCTGCTTCCACGACTGCCGATACTCCATCCCCCGCGCTGCTGTACGGTTCCATTGCCGGGGGTATTCTCTTAGTGATAGGCGTCATCCTCTACTTCTTCAAACTTAAACACCCATGAAAATCACAACCATATTATACGCATTGACCGGGCTATCGTTGCTCGGGGTAAGCACGGTGGCAGCAGCACCCGAGCCAGTGGCTAAGGCAGAGGCGGATACGAAGCTACCGGAAATCTGGCAGAAAGTTCCTGCATCGCAGAGACTTTCGTTGGTACACGCAGCTGAAATGGACGCCCTGCGCATCCTCGCCGAACGAATTGCAGGTCTGGCACTGGATGAAAAGAGCACCGTGCGGGACCTCGCCGCAACAAGTGACGAGGTGCGCGGTGAGTTGGAAGCTGTGCTGCGCGGCGTAAAGACCACGGAAGGACCGACCTACCACGAGGACGGTCGGGTTGAGGTGGTTCGCGCCGTGAAAGTTGCCCAACTCATCCGTTCCCTGACGCAGAAGAACGGAGGGACGCCCACAGCGAGCCTCGACACGCGGGAGGACACGATGGACGCGCTGGGTAACGCCGCCATCCCGGGGTCACCGGGGCAGAAGAGAATTATGGCGAAACGCGCGGCTGAGATGGATGTCTACCGCCGCCTCGCCGAGCGTGTGGCAGGAGTTCATATCACAGGTGATACGACGCTGAAGGATTTCGTGGCAAAGGATGACAAACTGCGTGCGTCGTTCAGCCACACCATCAAGTCGGCGGAGATCACCTCCATCGTGTACAACGAAGACGGCACGGCGACTGTGGAAGCAACCCTCAGGATCGGACCGCTGGTGCGCACCATCGTGAAACATAAATCGGCTCAGGGTGCTGTGCTGAAAGTGGAGGAAAAGACCGAGCAGCAGGAGATTACCGAGACAGGTAACGGAGCACCGGCGGAAGATGCCCCGGCTGACGCGTCCTCTCCCTCATCCCAAGAGGTGGAAACAATCATTTCCTCGATTCTCGCGGAGATTCCCGTTATTGACTGATCGCGATGAAGACTACGTACCTTTCCCTAGGCATAACCGTACTTCTCGCCTTGTCGTCATGCTCCGGTGAGAAGGAAGCACCGCCCGTTGCCCCTGTTCCGGCGGTTCCGGCACCGGTGCAACCTCAACCCCCGGCAACGCCGAAAAAGGCGACTCCCACGAAGACACACAAAGCCAAGCCGATGCGACGCTCGGTGAAGAAGAAGACTCCGAACCCTGCGACCCCGACAACGGAGACAATTAAGAAGCCGGAGGAGATCATCAGTACCCGAACTATCGTGAGTTAAAGTCTACAACTATGAAACTACCTCTCCTTCTCTCACTCGTCCTCGCCTGTGCCCCGCTGGCGCAGGCGGGGGACGACCCCTTCACCAAGCTGGCGGATTCCCTCGTGGCTCAGCTGCCGCAGAAGGATAAACCCATCAATCTGGGTGTCGGTAACTTTGTCTACGGTGACACGCAAATGATGTCGCCGCTCTCCGTGACGATACGCGAGGAGCTGGAGATCGCCCTGCCTAAGTCACACAAGGTTCAGATTATCACCCGTTCCGGGCTGGATGAGCTGGAGAATGAGGGTGAATTCCAAGCCACGGATTTGGTGGAACCCGGGACGGCGGTGTCCAAGGTAGCCGTGCAGGGGGTCGAGGGCATCGTGCGCGGACGATTCACCACAGACGGGTCGACGGTGACTCTCTACACGGAGATCGCTTGGCTGGAAAACGGGCATATCACCAAGGATAAAGTGACATGGCGCATCAACGAAGTGGCAGCGCGGGTGTGGCCGAATAAACCCTCTTCCGAAGTCGCGGAACGCGTGAAACCTCAAAATTACGAGCAGTCCGAGCAGGGGATTGCCGAGGTAGAAGCCGGTGCCGAAGAGGTGACGAGCAACGCGAAACTCCTCGACGTAAAGCAGGAAATTCCCCTGCAATTGCGTACGGTCGACGGCGAGCGCGTGTACCAAGAGGGCGATACGATCGGTTTCCGCGTGAAGGCGGCTGAAACGTGCCATGTCGTCGTGATCTGCCACCAGAGCGATGGCAACTCGGTCGTGCTGTTTCCCAACCGATTTCACAAGGATACTCTCATCGAGGGCGGCAAGTGGGTGGACATTCCCGGGACGCTCAAGTCCGGCTTCGAAATAGAAATCGGGGAACCCTTCGGTTCGGACGTGGTACAGGTGATCGCCTGCACCAACGAAAATGCCCTGCACGAAGAGGTAAGAGACCTCGCCGCCGCCACGACAAAGGACGACCCGTATCCCGTCATGCCGCGCGGTATGAGCATCAAAAAGGCTAAAGCTGCTTCCAAGGCAGACCTTTCAGCGCAGACGAAGTGGGGTGAAAAACATATCGTCGTGAGTACCTTCCCAAAAGATTAACCTCTTTTTTCTACTAATATGAAAACATACAAAACATACAAAATCGGGACTGCCGTTCTGACAGCAGTGTTAGTATTAGGAATCGGATCCTGTGCGCATCACAGAAAAAAACCGGCAGTGCCACCTGCACCTGATGCATCTGCCAGTCAACCGAAGCCGCAGGCAACTGTTCTCGAAGCTCCGAAGTCTCTTGAGGGGGCTTGGATTAAAGTGAAGTCGCATTATTTGAAAGAGGAATCTGTGGGCACAGAAACGGATTGGTGGTACATAAAAAATGGTGAATCACATTTTTACTTCTCGGAGGAGAGTTCCGAAGGGCATCCAACTACTCCGGCAGATGTGGGAAAGCCCCAAATGACACCGGTATTCAGTATACCAGTATGTGAAGATAGCTTAGGGCGAAACTACAACATAGGCACGATATCATATCATCCTCGGGGTAAAACGGCAACCCTAAGGATAGAAAATTGCGATAGAAAAGAGTCAACATTATGCCGCTCTGCGTCTATCGATGGTGACTTTATTGGGGATTTCTCCAAGGAACCAGCCGTAATTACATTCAAGTCTGCCGGTGCGGGGGTCTACCACGGAACTATTAAGGGTATCTTTGCACCGGGCGGCATGCCTGCCGGTTGGGTTCAGAAGCTTGAGACGATCACGATTTATACAGAGTGAAGATAGTATTATAACAACAAAGGCGGTAGAAGAGCCCTCCCTAGCGTCATTGACGTCTGGGGAGGGTGGGGGGTACCCGAGATGTAAAACTCCTAACCACTAATCAAGTAGAAAAAAATGACGACATACGGCAGATTGATCCTAGGGGCTGTACTTTGTATCGTCTGGGCTCTACCGGCTCGGGCTTCAAAGCCTGATGAGGGGAGTAGCTTTCCGATACTCGGACGAGTGGTGGTGCCTAACTATTTAGCGGCACGTACCTTTGACGGGGGACAGGGTAGTGGTACTGTGACTTTTAATGGCTTGTACAATGGGGAATCG
>CAYRJI010000124.1:0-3357 GCA_964424645.1 uncultured Akkermansia sp.
TGGGGATTTACGTATGCGATGAAGCGAATGTGGAGTCGCACGGCTACTACTACGGGGCGGAGTCACTCTCGCACCCGAAGGAGTGGGAGGCGCAGCACGTGTGGCGCAACAAAAACATGGTGGAGCAGAGCAAGAACCATGCGTGCGTGGTGATGTGGTCGTACGGCAATGAGGCGGGACCGGGGAGGAACTTTGCGGCGGTGAGAGATTGGGTCAAGGGCAGGGATAGCTCCCGCCCCACGCAGTATGAACGCAATAACGAGCTGGCAGACCTGCAATCCAACCAGTACCCGAGCGTCAACTGGGCGCGGGAGGTGGCGACGCGGAAGATGAGCAAGCCGTGGTACATATCCGAGTACGCCCATATTTTGTGCAATTCCATGGGGAATCTGAAGGACTACTGGGACGCCATCGAGACCGGGGACGGTATCATAGGCGGGGCGATATGGGAGTGGATACACCAGAGCTATGACCAAGAGATTGTGCTGCCGGACGGGCGGCACGTAGTGCGGCAGAGCTACGGCGGAGACAGGGGGGGAGAGAGCCCGAACGACGGGATATTCTGCCTGAAGGGGGTCGTGTACAGTGACCGGACGCCCGCGCCCGTCTACGAAGAAGTGCGGAAGGTGTACCAAAATGTGGGGATGGAGTTGAAGGGGACGGAAAAGAAGGTGCCGGTGGTGGGGGTGCGCAATAAGTTCTACTTTACGGACTTGAAAGAGTTTGCCGGGCATTGGGAACTCGCCGAAGAGGGCAATAGGACGGTGGCGCAGGGTGACTTTACGATGGAGCTCGCGCCGCAGCAGGAAAAAGATTGGGGGATGCCGGAGGCGGCATTGGCGGGGGTCAAGTTTGCGAAAGACCGCCGGTACTTCCTGAACATCAGCTTTCGACTGAAGGGAGACCGGGCGTGGGCGAAGACCGGATATGAGATAGCGCGGGAGCAGATGCAGCTGCCGGACGCGTTCACGGGGTACAGCTCGAAGAGCCGGGTGATGCCCTTGGAAGCCGAGCAAAGGCTGGAGGTGCGCAACCACAACACCGAGGTGCTCGTGGTGGGCAAAAACTTTTCACTCTGTGTGGACAAGGTCACGGGAGGGTTGAAGAGCTACATCGTGAACGGGAATGCCCTCATCGGGGGGAAAGCCACCCTACACCTGAACGCGTTCCGTGCTCCGCTCGCCAATGACAAGTGGGTGATGAACGAATGGCTGCAAAATGGGCTGCGCGACATGGTGCATTCGGCGGGACCCGCGCTGGTGGAACGCCTCAGCCACGGCGTGGTTCGCGTCTCCTGCGATGTTACTTCACGCGGACGCCGCAAGGAAAGTCTGGACAGCATGCGGTACGACCACGGTATTTTTACGCCGGAAGACAACGGACCGATGACCGAGAAAGACTTCTGTTTTAAGACGCAACTCGTGTACACGATTCTGCCGAACGGCTATGTGAACGTGCAGGTGGGGGTGCTGCCGAAGTTGGAGCACCTCGTGCTGCCGCGATTGGGGTTCACGCTGATGCTGCCCGAGAAATACAACCGGGTGCGGTGGTACGGGCGGGGACCCGGAGAGAACTACCCGGACCGCAAAAGCGGCTCGCCCGTGGGGGTCTACGAACGGAGCGTGCAGGATATGGTCGAGCGTTATCCCCTCCCCATGGAGATGGCGGGACGCATGGACTGCCGCTGGGTCGCCGCCACGGATGAACACGGGGTCGGGCTCCTCGTGGCATCCTCGGAAGAGAGTGCCCTGAATTTTTCCGCCCTACCCTACACCACGGACGCGCTGATGAAAGCCGCCCACCCGGAAGAGCTACGACCGGCGGGGGCTACGGTGCTCAACGTGGACACCGTCACACTCGGCTTGGGAGGGGCATCCTGCGGACCGCCGCCCGTCGATCGCGATATTCCCCTCACCGGGCCCATGTCGTTCTCCTTCTCGCTTCAGCCCGTCATGCCCGAGGATGACGTGACGGAGGTCGGGCGGCGACGCATGCCGCTCGCGGGGGCGGTCACCGTCTCGCGCGATGAGCAGGGCTACGTGCACGCCCACTGCGATACACAGGAGGCGCACATCCACTTGTTGCTGGCGGACGGGAGCTCGACCGTGTACGACCAACCGTTTCTCCAGCGCGAGGAGGGCATGATACGCGCCCATGCTTCGATGGAGGGCTGTTTGGATTCCGCCACCACATGGCAGCATTTTGACGCTTGGCGACCGGGAAATCTCATGCGCATTGTCTCCTGCTCCTCCACTTCCGGACGCTCGGAATCTCCGTGGAGCCTGATTGACGGACGAACGGACACCTACTGGCACTCGCAGTGGCACGGCACGCCCGCCCCCTATCCGCACGAAGTGGTCGTGGACTTGGGGGTGGACAGCGAATTGCGCGGTTTCACCCTCACGCCGCGACAGGCCCGCACCTCCTCCCGCGTGCGCCGCGTGGCGTTCTATCTTTCCATGGACGGGAAGAGCTGGCCGGAGCAGCCCGCCTGTACGTTGGAGATGGAGGACGGAGACCATGAGCAGAGTGTCATCATGCCCGATCTCCAAGTGGCTCACTATGTCAAGATTGTGTGCTTGGAGCCCATGATAAAGGATGAGGCGTACGCAGCGCTGGCGGAGTTTGCGCCGATTGTCACGCGGGTGATGGGGGAATACCCCGCCCGTGCCTACATCTCGGTCAATTATGTCAGCTCAGAAATTCCCGGTATCGGGCGGGCGGTCAATGTGTTGGACGGGAATTCCGAGACGTTCTGGCACTCCATGCGCGGGGTGACGGTGGCGAGTTACCCGCATGAACTTCGCCTCGACTTGGGGAGCGAGCGCACCATCAAGGGACTCATCTACCGCGCTTCCCCCGTGCCGAATGCCCGTATCAAGGGATATGAAATCTTCGTCAGCAATGACGGAGAAAATTGGGGAGAGCCGGTGGCGCGCGGAGAATTTGCCAATCATACTGACCTTCAACAGGCACTCTTCTTTGCCCCGTGTGAGGCGAGGTACGTGCGGTTTGTAGCCAAAAATTCTCACGACGGAGGGGACTTTGCCGCCATTTCCGAGCTCGATGTCATTCCCGCCGATGAAGAGACCTCGCCTCCGTCCCGATAAATTAAAGCACAGCCGTCCCAAGAAAATGCGAGCTTCGTGGTGGGCGATGGCTTCAATGCGGGGGGGACAGGATTTAAGTCAGTAATGGATTGACGGAAAGGTGGTTGGGGCAATGATGGGGGAAGTAGGCGAGAGGGAGGGAGGAAAAAGCGAAAAATTGGGCTTGCCAAGGGGAGGAAAATGTGGTTTACTGCGGGGCGCACACAAACCGCCGCCGTAGCTCAGTGGTAGAGCAACGCATTCGTAA
>CAYRJI010000125.1:0-3327 GCA_964424645.1 uncultured Akkermansia sp.
AAGTTCGTGCACCGCCAAGCCACTTGCCCCTCCTCCTGCGAGATGGGTGCCCCGCAACTCGGACACACGCCCCGGACGGCTTCCGGCAGGGAATACGGGCGGGCATCCGGAGGTCGCTTGCCTGGAATCACTCTCACGACCGAAGGAATGATCTCACCCGCTTTCTCGACCAACACGGTGTCGCCGATGCGGATGTCTTTGCGCGCAATTTCATTCTGATTGTGCAGCGTGGCACGGGAGACCACGGAGCCGGAAATCTGCACCGGCGCAAGCTCCGCCACGGGTGTCAGGACTCCCGTCCTGCCCACTTGCACCGTGATGCCCAGCAATCGCGTCTCCTTCTGCTCCGGTAAGTACTTGAACGCCGCCGCCCAGCGTGGTGCCCGCGCCGTGAAACCGAGCGTTTCTCGCAGCGCAAAGTCGTCCAGCTTCACCACCGCCCCGTCTGTGCCGAAGCCTAAACGCCGCCGCAGGGTGTCCGTTTCGCGCACTGCCGCCCGCAGCTCGTCCAACGTGTGCGCGTGGAGTATCGGCTTGTTGTACGGAATGCCCATGTCGCTCAGCAAACGCTCGTAGTCATCCATGCAGCGCAGGGGTTCTCCCTCGTATGCCCCTATCCCGTGTGCCAGAAATCGCAGCGGTCGGCGGGCAACCTCCGCCGGGTCCAGCAGCTTGATGGTGCCTGCCGTCGCGTTGCGCGGATTGGCAAAGCCGGGCAGCCCCTCGGCATCTCGCTGCTCGTTCAGGGCTTCAAACTCCGCCGTGGGCATGAAAATTTCCCCGCGCACCTCTAGGACGTCGGGGGCTCCGGCGGCAAGCTGCTGCGGCACGGTGCGGATGGTGCGCACGTTGGCACTGATGTCATCGCCCACGCTGCCGTCACCGCGCGTAGCTGCATACGCCAGCCTGCCCCGCCGGTACATGAGCGTGACCGCACACCCGTCGATCTTCGGCTCCACCACGACGTGCGTTTCCGCCACCCCGAGGGCAGCGGTCAATCGCCTGTAGAAGTCGATGAGTTCCCGGTCGGTCTCGCCCGGCTCTTCCAGTTTGTGCTCAAAGACGTCCTCGATGCTCAGCATGGGCACGGGGTGGCGCACTTTGGCAAAGCCCTCCGATAAATCATTGCCGACCCGCTGCGTCGGGGAGTCCGGTCCGACATATTCCGGGTGCTCTGCCTCCATATCTTGGATGATGCGATACAGGCGGTCGTATTCGGCATCCGATATCTCCGGCTGCGCCTTCGCGTAGTACAGCTCATTGTTCCGGCGCACGATGCGGCAGAGCTCTTCGTAGCGCGCCCGCTCCTCGGTTTCTTTCCGGTCTTTATATTCGAATAAATCCATCGTTCGCAAATGACGAGTCCCCGCAGCTCCCTCCGTCCATCTCACGCCGACCGCCACAGCACCGCAGCCGACACCGCGCTGTGAACACTCCGCAGTCCCAACACACCCGCGCGTAAGCACCGAGACCGCGATGCGGGTGTCAGGTCAGGGGTGAGGGCTTGCTGCTTACGCTTTTATCTCGTTGCCGAGCTCGATAATGGAGTATTCCCCCTCGTGCAGGCGGTAGACAATTTGGAGCACGTTGCGTCGCGCGTTGCGGTACAGCACAAAAGGCTTGCCGGAAATTTCCAACTCCATGATGGCATCCTCCTTGTACATTGTCTTGAGCTCGTAACCCTCGCGGGTGATGCGCACGGGCTTCGGGTCATCCGGAGCATCGATGTCCACATCTTGGTCGAGCACGTCCTCCTCGTACACCTTTTCCTCGAGTTTGCGGATACTCTGCGAACGGTGCGGACGGAAGTGCTTCAACAGCCGCGTCTTGTGCTTACGCATCCGCCGCATGATCTTGGTCACTGTCTCATCCAACGCCGCGTACAGGTCCGTCCCCGTCGTGGATGCCTGTATCGTGATGCGGTCCGCGCAGTAGAGCACAATCTCCGCGACATGCCGGTCTTTTTGAACATCCACCACCACGCGCGCCTCTACAATGCGCGGATAGTCAATGTGTATGGCTTCAATCTTCTTCCGGGCAAACTCTCGGATGGCTTCCGTTACTTCGATGTGCCGCCCGGTCACTGTTATGTTGGTCTCACTTTCTGTTGGCATGGTATCTTTTCCTTCTCGTTGGACGGAGTGAAGAGTCCTCTTCGAACCTCCCCACCCACACCGCCATCATAATACCTCTCCCCCACCTTGGCAACAAAAAAATGCGTTTCTGACCTCACCTCCCCCAAGAAAGTTCCCAAAATCCCCGTAATACCTATTCCCACACAGTTTTCCACTCTGCCTCCTCCCAATCGCGCCTGCCCCACACACCCGCACATCCGCCCCGTCCCACCCCTCACCACATCTCACAGAATCACCACTCCCTCCTCGCCCACCACACCCCGCACACCACAGCCTTGCGCCCACCCCCTTGCGCAACGGAGTTGCGCCAAATTTCTACTTCGTACTTCGTACTTCGTACCTCGTACTTGGCTTCTGCCCCGCCCCCTACGGTTGTTCTCCTTCCCCCTTTTCCCGCCCGGCACCTCTTTCGCCCTTCCTCCTTCCTCCCATTCGCCCATATTTGATTGCGTTGACATTTGGGGCAAACCGTGTTACCCTGCGCTTGGTATGCGTTTGGTCAGCTGGAATGTCAATGGTTTGCGTGCTGCCCTCAACAAGGGGCTGGCGGAGCAAATGGATAGCCTAGGGGCGGACGTGCTCTGTCTGCAGGAGGTGAAAGCGCGTCCGGAGCAGGTGAGCGACCTGTGGCTGGCGTCGTGGCAACACCGCGTGTGGAACCCGGCGCAGCGTCCCGGATATTCCGGCGTGCTGGTTCTTTCCCGCCACGAGCCGCTGAGCGTCTCTCTGGGTATCGGGCAGAGCGAGCACGACACCGAAGGTCGCGTCGCCACCCTCGAGTTCTCTTCCTTCTATTTGGTCAATTGCTACACCCCCAACTCTCAGAATGAGCTGGCGCGCCTGCCGTACCGCATGCAGTGGGACGCGGCTTTTCGCGGCTACGTGAGCGGTCTCGCGCGGCACAAACCTGTCATTTTTTGCGGTGACCTCAATGTAGCCCACGAAGAAATTGACATCGCCCGCCCGGACGCCAACCACTTTAGTGCCGGTTTCTCGGACGAAGAGCGCGCGGGCTTCTCCTCCCTGCTCGCCGCCGGTTTCGCCGATACATTCCGCCGTCTGCACCCCGATGCACGAGATGCCTACACGTGGTGGAGTTTCCGGGGCGGCGCGAGAGCCCGCAACGTCGGCTGGCGTATCGATTACTTCTGCGTCAGTGAATCGCTCCTGCCCCACGTCGCGTCTGCCGATA
>CAYRJI010000126.1:0-3294 GCA_964424645.1 uncultured Akkermansia sp.
CAGATGCAGCAGCAGCAGGTGAACGCGCAGCTGCAGCAGGTGAACGCGCAGCAGCGCCGGAGGTCGACACGTGGCAATCTCTCGGGCTGCCGCCCGCTTCGCAGTTCCCCGCTGCGCCCGGAAGGGTGCTCACCAAGCGCAATATCGACCGCGCCTACCGCATGGTGCGTCGGGGGTTTACGCTCGAGTCCACGGCTGCTATCGGCGGCAAGCCACAGACGATCACGGTGAACAAAAGGCTCCTCACCCACTGGGAACGGAAAGACAAGAATGCCAATGACAAAGATAAGCGCATGGAAGTTTTTACCGAAGCCCTGCGCACCGTCAAGTACCCGCAGGAGGTCTGGGAACAACCTAACGGCGCACGCGTCTACTTCCGCGCCGTGGAAATCGACGGCAAAAAGAATTTCATCCTCGGCGTTGTCGTGGACAAAAACAACACGGTGGTTTCCATTATTCGCACGAAGTCAAAAAACTATGCGGACAACAAGCGCAACGGCAAGCTGCTCTACAAAAGCAAATAAAAGCAAGACGCCACGGATACTCATGACCGCCCTCCGATGCGGCAGATAGCAGGAGTACCCCCCCACCGCCGGAGACACCAGCAGGGAGAATGCTTCCCTGAAGGGGACCCTGTACGGCAGATAACAGGAGCATCCCCCCACCGCCGGGAATGAAGGCAACTCGGGTTTCTCCGAGCTCGCCCCCATTCAAGCACATTCCCGCCCGCGAGTCAACCTTTTTTTCAAAACCCCGGCAACTGATCTATCATCGGTGTAGTCGTCGACAAAAATAACACGGTGGTTTCCTTCATCCGCACCAAGTCTTCAAACTACGTGAACAACAAACGCCACGGCAGGCTCCTTTACAAGAAAAATTGAGTCGCCATGGGATACTCATGACCGCCCCCTCGCACAGCAGATAGCAGGAGTACCCCCCCCGCTGTCGAAGACAGACCGGCGCGATGATACTCTCCGCCGCGACCTCGAACGGAAGATAACAGGAGCATCCCCCAACCGCCGAGATATAAGCAACTCGGGCTATCCCCGAGCTCGTTCTCATTCAAGCACATTCCCGCCCGCGAGTCAACCTTTTTTCACGCCCGCCGAGTGGTATTTCCCATTTTGGAAACAACCACTCGCCTACCAACCCCGGCATTCCCCGACGGCGTGCGCGGCGGCGAAGGGGATTTCGTATGCTGCCAAGGCTCAATTTGCTTGCTGATTTCCTTTGGGAAGGTCAAAAGCTGCACATCGAACTTCAGCGAGGGCTCCACACGCGAGCTGGCATTGTGGATACGCATGGATATTTCCCACCCGTTGTCACAATACACAGCGACGGTGTTTTTGTGCAGTTTCCCATTTTCCTCGAGGTACTCAATTGCGCGTATTTTGGTAGGCAATTTGATTCTTCGAATATCCGACACGGCTTTGTGAGAACCCGCGCACCTATTGAGCGTACCGTACAGGTTGAACGCTTGGATTTCAGTCACCTGCGTGCTATCATCGGTGATCAGTTTGTAAAAGTCATTTTTTCCGATCAGGTAGCCGACGAGCTTTCTCGCCACCTCGCCCGGGTGCTCGTCGTGCAGCTTTCGGAGTTCGCGGATGAACGCATCGAGGACAGCTTGGTAAAAGTCCATCTTGCCATCCTCCGTACCTACTGCATCCCATTTTGCGGTTGCATGGCTTTCTTTCCTTATTCGCCGTAGTCTGCTGAAGAGAGGCTTTACCGCCTCGAAATACTCGGCAGAACAGGGTATATCAAGCCATTTTTTACCAAAGTCCAAGCTGTCCGATAGGCGTGAATGCTTAACGGCTGCGTGATTGTGTTTGCACGAAATGCCGATCTCCCACCCATTTTGCTTTCGTAGGCACAACACATCGCGCACATCACCGGTCTGTCCCTGCTGATCACTCACCAATGAAATAATCAGGGGTTCATTGCCGCAAGGGTTGAGGATTTGCGGTTCGTACCTCAAAAGGATTCTCACCCCCGCATCCGCCGACAAATCGGCGTTGGTTCTCTCTCGTTCGCTTATTTCCTCCTCGTAGTATAAGCGGGCTTTCTGCAGCTGCGGCGTCTCCTCCATTGCCACGTGCTGCTCCCCCGCTGCCCGCTGAACGGCGAGCACGCAGGCATATTCTAATGCCTTGCCCAGTATGGTCTGGCGTGCATTTCGTATCATGCCACCTTCGAGATGAGAATATCGTAGAGTTTGTGACCGATGAACTCCGCAAGCTTAACGGGAACGGCGTTGCCGATCTGCTTGTAGATATTTGTGAGGTCACCGGCAAACGCCATGTTCGGCGGGAAAGTTTGGATGGCGGCAGCCTCTCTCCACGACAGGCGGCGAGTTTGCGCGCCATCACCGAAACGCCACTGATCTTTGCCGATTTTTACCATATCCGGGGAGCCCGGGTGCAGGGTAACCTGCTTTGCCATGGCGGGAATGGTGAAGGAGACCTCATTCCACCCGCGCTTTCTATTTCTGGACATGTAGCGAGAGGAAAACGGGGCTTGGCAAACATCATCCGTGGATGGGGGTGGCAACGCGCCGATGGCATCTCGGAGGGTAGCCGGGCGGCATTTGCGGGGGGAAATGTCCAAGGGCACCTCTCCCAAATCCTTTCTGAACCCCGTGATGATGACTCGCTCTCGGTCTTGCGCTATGCCGTACTGTTTGGCATTGATCAAACGGTACCTTACGTCATAACCGCAGGAGGCAAATTCTTCGATGATGGCTTCGATGACCCTCCCGCCGTCCATCGTGAGGATGCCCTTTACGTTCTCACCGACAAAGAGCAGGGGCTGCTTTTCGCGCACAATGCGCACGTAGTGTTTGTAGAGGTTGTTTCTGGCGTCCTGCACCCTGCGGGGACCGCTTGCGCTGAACCCTTGGCAGGGGAATCCTCCTAAAATAATATCGGCCGGGGGGATATCATGGATGTCCACCTTGGCGATGTCCGCGCAGACGACATCCGCGTGACTCCACATCCTGTGGGTTTCACACGCGTCTCGGAAGAAGTCATTTGCCCAAATGGTGTGGAATCCGGCACGTTCCATGCCCATATCCAAACCACCCGCACCGGAAAAAAGGCTCACAGCCGTGAATGCTCGCTTTTTGTCGGTCGTATTCATACGCTTTCATATTCTACCGTTTGCTCACCGTTTTGCAAAGAGAAAATCCCTGAATGACAAAAAAAACTGCGCGCCCGCGAGTCAATTCCTTTTTTTTCCCCTGCGCCGCGCGCACAGGGCACCGGATGCTGCCGTGGATGCCGCGTATGGGCG
>CAYRJI010000127.1:0-3198 GCA_964424645.1 uncultured Akkermansia sp.
TGGACTACGGCATCTTCCACATCATCAGCTACTCGATGAACTGGCTCATCAACGTATTTTTCGGGTGGTTCGGTAATTGGGGCTGGGCTATTGTGGCGATGACATTCGTGGTGCGTCTCATCATCTGGCCTCTCTACCGCCGGAGCTACATGAGCATGAAGAGCATGAGCCTCCTTCAGCCGAAAGTGAAGGAAATTCGGGAAAAGTATGCCAACGACCAGCAGAAAGCCAGCATGGAGATGATGAATCTCTACCGCGAATACGGTATTTCTCCCATGGGCGGCTGCCTCCCGATGTTCCTGCAAATCCCCATCTTTTTCTCCTTCTTTTACGTGCTGCAGACTGCTGCGGAATTCCGGGGAGCTCCCTTTATCGGGTGGGTGCACGACCTCTCGCAGATGGATACCGTCTGCTCGCTGCCGATCTTCGGTTACGACCTGCCCATCAACATATTACCCGTGGTAATGGCTATCACCATGCTGCTGCAGATGCGGATGACACCCCAGGCCGGGGACCCCACCCAGCAGAAGATCATGCGCCTCATGCCCCTCTTCTTCTTTGCCTTCTGCTACTACTACCCCAGTGCCTTGGCTCTGTATTGGACGACGACGAACCTCATTTCCATTGTCCAGACGTGGATCATACGGCGACTCCCCCAGCCGGAGCTGCACAAGGTAGACCTCAGCAAGCGCAAAAAGGGCAAGAGCATCATGGAGCGCATGATGGATGCGCAAAAGGCTGCTCTCGCCGAGCAACAGGCCCGCCAACGCAAACGCTGACTTGCCAACGGCGGCACTTCGGCGTAGAATGAACCCAACCTGAACCGACACTACATCAGATGAAAAGATACTTGATGAAACAGGGTGTGATATGGACGATGGCGTTGCTCATGGTGCCCGCTTTGCAGGCCGCCCCACGCGCTGCGTCCGAGAAAAAATCAAAACCTGCCGCCCCGGCAAAGCAGGTGCAGAATGCGCGTTACGCGGACTTTTACGCGGCACTGGAAAAGCAGGTGAAGGAGAACTCTTCCGACTACGGTACGGCTGTGCTCTGTGTGCTGGAAGCCACGGACGGGGACGAAACGGCGATTGATGTGTGGATGCGGCAGGCGGCAGACCAAGGAAATGCTGCGGCGCAGCGGTGGTTTGTCGATAAGGAGCTCGCGGAGATTCCGAACGACAAACTGCTTTCTTCGGAGGTGTGCGCGGCGTACAAGAGGTTGAGCAAGGTGGCGGAGAAGGGGTACGTGCCCGCCATGCTCGATATGGCGTTGTGTCTGCGCTCGGGCATCGGTGTGCAGAAAAATGAGGCTGCCGCTCGCGAGAAGCTGAAAGAGGCGTGCATCCACGGTAATATGCTGGCGCGTTTTCAGTGGCTGGTGGATACGCACCGTCTGGATTATTTCGGCGACCGTACCAAGGTCGAAGTGGATGCAGAAGTGAAGCGCGGCAACCATTACGTCATCTATCGCCTAGCTTCCTTGAGCAAGGTGAACACGGAAAAGGCGGAGTGGCTGCAGAAAGCGGCAGAAGCCGGTAGCCCGGATGCCCATTTTGCCCTCTCTTCCCTCTGCTCCGCCAAGCAACCCGCAGAAAGCAGAAAAATACTCGAAAAGGCGGTTGAGTTGCACAGTGTAGACGCCATGTTCGTGATGGGTTTGGGGCTGTTGGACGACAGCAACACCAACCCGGCTCTGCGTGCATCCGGACTGATACCCGACCCCAAGCGCGGGCTCAACCTCCTGAAGACGGCTGCCGTGCTCGGAAACGCACGTGCCTGCTTGGTCATGGGAACCATCTACTACAAGGGTTTACCCATTCAGCCCCAAGATTATGCACGGGCATACCGCTATTTCAACACCCCGCGCGTGCGCGGTCTCGTTGCCATGTCCGCCGCGCGGGCTTACATGCTCCTGCGCGGGCAGGGCGTAAAGCAAAATACCGATGAAGCCATCAAGTTGCTCTCCGAAGGGGCAAAAATCGGCGATTCCCGCTCCGCCATTTACCTCGCGTACGAGTACTACTCCGGCAAACGGATCAAAGCAGATGCACGCCAAGCTGCCGAGCTCCTTGCCGAAGCCGCCGCCTCCGGTAACCCCGAAGCGTACGTCTTCCTAGCATTCATCCATGCCAAAGGCGGACCAAACCTACCGCCCAGCGCAGATGAAGCGAGCAGATTCCTGCGCTTCGCTTCCATGGACCTCGGTGACAAAGCTCAGAAAAAATACGCCGAGCTCATCGCCGCCGGTGTGTGGGAACCCCCACTGTGAAAACAACAAGAAGTACGAAGTACGAGGTACGAAGTACGAAGTACGAAGTAGCAAAGCCGGGGAGGGGCGGATGGGGTGGGCAGTGCGGATGTGGCAGGGAAAACGGGTCTTCAGCCTCACGGGTGCTTTGATTTATTCCCCACTCATCATTCCGGCTTTGCTTCTTCCAACTCCCCCGCGCAACTCCGTTGCGCCTAACTCCTTCACTTCGTACTTCGTACTTCGTACCTCGTACTTGATCACCCCTGTGTCTTCCCGCCGCAAAGCCATCGCCCACCACGAAGCTCGTATTTTTCTTGGGACAGATGTGGGTCTGTGATGATGTACGTTGTTTTTTTTCTTGACATACGCATCAAAAAAAGTTACATTGTGCCCGCTCCATGTGGGTGTGCCCTGCTGGTACGGTCGCATGCGGCATTTAACAAACACATTATTACGATGAAAAAGACATTAGCACTCGTTGCTCTCTCCGCCGTCGGTATCCTGTTCACAAGTTGCGGTGCCACCACGCGCCCGATTGGTACTGTGTATGCCGAGGTATCTGATCCCGTCGCTGTCTCCGGAAATTCCGGCAGCCGCACAGGTGAAGCCACTTCGACCTCCTACTTCGGCGTCGTCGCCCTCGGCGATAGCTCGATCGAAGCGGCAAAACGCGCCGGCGGCATCAGCACGGTCTCCAGTGTGGACGTGAAGCGCAAGAATATCCTTGGCATCATCTCCACCTACACCACTGTCGTACGCGGTAACTGATCCATTTGTCCGTTATCTCTCCTTCAGCGGCGTACCGTCTCATCGGTACGCCGCTTTTTTTTCTCGCTTCCTTGTTGACCCCGTGCGTGCAATGTGGCACCACGCACCCCCACCACACCACAGTCGTCCCAAGAAAAATACGAGCTTCGTGGTGGGCGATGGCTTTGCGGCGGGAAGAC
>CAYRJI010000128.1:0-3184 GCA_964424645.1 uncultured Akkermansia sp.
ATCGCATTCAAAATGAGATACACTCCTGCCACAGACCGGTAGGTATGAAAGGAGTTTGGATTATCATTTTTGCCCTGCTTTGTTCACTCGCGACGGTATCGCGGGCGGAGAATGACATAACCCTCCTCAAATCTGCACACCGTGGGAATGTCGCGGCTATGCGCAAGATCGGCATGCGCATGTACAGGGGAGTGTGCTCGCGCGGAGATGTTGCAACCGGTATCAGGTGGCTGGAGAAAGCGACTGAAAAAGGAGACGCGGAAGCTATGTACTACTTGGGACGTATCCACATGACACGTAACAAGGAATTAGGAGAGCTTTACCTAGAGAAGTCAGCAGATCATGGGAACCTGAAGGCTCTTGCGTATCAAAACAAAAGAGCGACGAAGGGATCGTCGTCCGTGCCAAGAGCAAACCAAGCGGCACTGGTGATCAATGCAAACAAGGCGAACAGCCCGCAGAATGCAGTGGATAGTGCAGAGGAAAACAATGATAAGGATGGTCTCGATGCGTTATTGGAAGGTATTGACAAGGAAGTGTCGAATGTGAAACTCGTCTACGAGTACGAGTGCGATATCACGGATGCTTATATGATCCCGGACGCAGCATTCGGTGGTCAGAATCTCGTTGGTCTGGAGCTGTACGATAAGGAGGATGCCGTGCGCGATCTCTCCCCTAGTCACCACCAGACAAATAAAAGAAGAGTACAAACAACAGCTGCCCGCACACTTATGCAGGATATAGCTAGGGCGGCTTTCCGTCAGTTTGGAGAAAAGGAGAAAGTGAAGAGATTTATGGAAATTGTGGCACTACTCGGCTGCACCAATACTACTAACTATGACGCAGAAATGTGCTACGTGGGTCCCTTGCAGCTCTGCATGGCAGAAGCTGCGCGCAACCTGCAATTTTGTGAAAATTCAAAAGTATACGACATTGAAATTTTGGATTTCTATCATAAATTCGGTCGCGGCGAAATAGGATTATCCGGGAACTTCAGAGGTAATGCCTGCTGCCACTTCCCCGCTATCTCTTACAAGTCAGAAATTACATGGAAGGGGGGACTACCCTCGCATGTTAAATGCCGAGTAGACTTTACTCCCTCCAGATCCGTCATGCTCAAGAAAACAGAAAATAACTAACCCCACTCCGTAATGTGAAAACATCTGCGCGCATATTCCTCGGGATGACATTCATCTGTGCCGTGCTTCTCGTTGTGTGCAAGGCATCCGGTCCCAACGACCTCGATGCGTTGTTGGAAAATATTGATAAAGAGGAATCGAATGTGAAACTCGTCTACGAATACGAGTGCGATATCACGGACGATTATGTGGTACCGGAGGTGATATTCAGCAATGGAGAAGACGTTGGTGGTCTAGAGCTGTACAGAACTTGGGATGACGGTCACTATCATATAGATGATCACGGTCGAACGATCCGAAAGAAGAATGTCCGTACAACAGCGGTCCGCGCTCTTATGCTGGAACTGGCAAGGGACGTGTACAGGGGAACCGGTCAAAAGAATGAGGTGAAAATTGCACTGGAGACCGCAGCACTCCTCGGTATAACAAAAGAAGATAAATACAATAGCGACACACAGTACTGCTACGTAGGACCCCTGCAGCTGTGCATGTTAGAGGCTGCGCGTAACTTGCAGTTTAGAGAAGGTTCAAGTGTGAAAGATATCAGCGTGCCATGCTTTTATCAGGATCTCGAAAGCGGCGAGGTGGGGCTATCCGGAGAACACAAAGGAGACCTATACCATCCCGCTTTCAGCTATCAAACTGAAATCACTTGGAAGGACGGGCTGCCCTCACATGCCAAATGCCGGGTCGATTTTACCCTTTCCAAGGATATTATCCTCAAGAGAACAAAGAAAGACTGATTGCCTCTCCCCATCGAATCAGGTGCCGGAGGCTGCATCCCACTGTACCACCCATGGTCTCGCGTGCGTATCTCTCCCACGCTGTAGAAGGCTGGAAAGCCGGTTTCGGTACAACAACCTCAACAACCAGTGCCTACTGCCCCGCAGCAAGAAAACAACTCAACCACTGCAAAACGAAGAGCGAACTGCGTCGCAGGGTCACCCGGCGACGCAGAAGTTTATCGAGATGCGCTTACGGCGTACTTTTCGGGGTTGGCGCGCCGGGATGCATCCAAGGTACGCGAACACCGCTTAGAGACACGCGGCGATGCGTCGGCATGCTTCTTCTACATTTTCGCGGCTGTTGAAGGCGGAGATACGGAAGAAGCCTTCGCCGTGGGCACCGAAACCGGCTCCCGGGGTGATCACCAAGTGGGCTTCGTGCAGCAATTTATCGAAGAGCTCCCAGCTGCCCATCCCCTGCGGGGTTTGGACCCAGACGTAGGGGGCATTCGTGCCACCCCATACCTGCAAACCGACCTTGCGACAAGCATCGCAGAGGAGCTTCGCGTTGCCGAGGTAATGGGCGATGAGAGCGCGGGTCTGTGCCTGTCCATCCGGAGTAAAGAGGGCAGCTGCGCCGCGTTGCACAATGTAGCTTGCGCCGTTAAACTTCGTGGTGTGGCGGCGACTCCATAGCTTCGAAACCGGCACCGCGTTACCACGGGCATCCGTCCCGGTGAGTTCATGCGGGATCACGATATAACCGCAGCGCACCCCCGTGAACCCTCCCTGTTTCGAAAACGAGCGGAATTCAATGGCACACTGACGTGCCCCGGGAATGGCGTAAATGGAAGTCGGTATTTCCGGATCCGTGATGAACGCCTCGTACGCCCCGTCGTAAAGCAGGATGGCACGGTTCGCCAGTGCGTAATCCACCCACTTTTGCAGTTGTGCGCGGTTGGCTACCGCCCCCGTCGGGTTGTTCGGGAAGCAGAGATAGACCAAATCGACATGCCGGTCCGGCACCTCTGCCACGAAGCCATTTTCAGGAGTGCACGGCAAGTACACCAAACCCTCATACGAGCCGTCCTCGCGCGCCTCGCCCGTGTTACCTTGCATCACGTTGGTGTCCACATACACCGGATAAACGGGGTCCGGCACGGCGACCACGTTGTCGTGCCCGAAGATGTCCAAGATGTTGCCGGTATCACATTTTGCCCCGTCGGACACGTAGATTTCATCGGCATCCACCTGAATGCCACGCTGCCGGTAAGAAACGGTGGCTATCGCCTCGCGCAGCCAATCGTAACCCTGCTCCGG
>CAYRJI010000129.1:0-2957 GCA_964424645.1 uncultured Akkermansia sp.
CCGGCGCGCCGGAAAGTCGTTCGGTACCGGTAATGACAGCCGTCCCGTTGTCCATTTTGATGTTGGCTCCCATGCGTTTCAACTCTGAGCAGTGCATGAAACGCTGCGGAAAGATCGTGTCTTTTACCACGCTGATACCCGGAGTGACAGAGAAGAGTGCCGTCATCTGAGCCTGCATATCCGTGGGGAAGCCGGGGTACGGACTCGTGGTAATCTTTCCCCCGCGAGGGTTGGCACCCGGAGCTACGAAAACGGAAGTCCCCTCCGCGCCGAAACGGACGGTGTGCCCACACTCCCTGAGCATATCGGCGGCTGCCTGCACGTGCTCCCGGCAAATGCGATTGATGGTGATCCCCTCACTGATGAGAGCTCCCGCCACCATGAAGGTACCCGCTTCGATACGGTCCGGAATGACCGTATGCTCGCACCCATGCAGACGTTCCACGCCGTGGATGGTGATGGTGCGGGAACCTGCACCCTCGATCTGCGCCCCCATTTTGTTCAGAAAGCACGCCAAATCCACCACTTCCGGTTCACGGGCGGCGGATTCAATCACCGTCGTGCCGCGTGCCAGTACGGCCGCCATCATCAAATTATCCGTACCGAGCACCGTAGGTCCGTTCTCGCCGCGCATGTCCACTGTGGCGCCCACGAGTCCATTGGGTGCCTCAATGACGAGATTTCCCCCCTTAATGCGCACGCGGGCACCGAGTGCCTGTATGGCGCGTACGTGCAAATCCACGGGTCGGTCACCGATCACACAACCGCCCGGCAGGGGCAGGGTACAGCGTTTCATGCGCGCCATCATGGGACCGAGCAAGCAGATGGAGGCTCGCATTTTGCGAACCTGCTCATAGCTGGCACTCGAGCTGATGCCATCCGGCGAATCAATGCGTACCGTGCCGCTGGATCGTTCCACAGATGCTCCCAATTGGCTGAGTATCTGTATCATATAATTCGTATCCGACACATCGGGCACGCGTGAGATACGCACCTGTTCATCCGTGAGCAAGGAAGCAGCTAAGATAGGGAGAGAGGCATTTTTGGAGCCGCTGATATTCACCGTGCCCCGCAACTTATAACCGCCTTCGACAATCAACTTATCCATAGGAGAGACGTGGCATGTGTGTTAAGGTTGCACCGAGAGATAAACGATGAACCCGGCGTAGCGGGGGTCAGGGTTATCCGTTCTGATAATCAATCTGTTGAGCACGGGCTTCTGCGTGCTCTTCGGAGTAATTTTTACGCAATACTCTGCTCCGGGTTTCAGCGTTTGGGGCGTGTAATCGAAGTCGCTGCCGGAGAGGTCGGCTCCGGAAAGTGTTTTAACGGGCGATCCCTTCGGAATTCTCACGCGCAACTCCTTGACTTCCGGCGCAGAACCGGCTTTCCAAATGAGTGAGCGAGAACTCAGCACAATCGCCTGCGGCACGCGGATGTCCATGGTGAGACGCGTCGTCCTGCCGTCATCAGTGGTGGCTTCGATCTGCTTTTCGGTACTTTGTGCGAAACCGCTCACATCCACACGAGCGGTGAGTTTTTTCCCTTGGGTGCTCACCTTCGTGCACTCGCACAGACTGCGCGCCGAGGTAATCTCTGAATCTGCTTCAAAAACGACTACCGCCTCGCGCTGCCCGAATGCGAGCGGGACGGCTTGGACGGGATGGGGAAATGCGGCAAGTAGGAGAGAGAGTAGCATGGGTAGTGAGATGATTACGGGGGAGCTCCTTCGTTGTCTTCGGGGTCCTTCTCAAAAAAGAGGGCGGAAATAATGAAACACGCAGCAGCTATGCAGACGCAGGAATCGGCGACATTGAAAGCGGGCCAGTGGTACCCCTCCGGGAAGGGGTCGGATGGAAGCCACGGAAAGTAAAAATCGAGAAAATCGACGACGTAGCCACCGGTCAGCTTGTCCCAAAAAGTCATCTGAGACGCCCCGGGAGCAAAAAAACCTTGGAGGAGTCGATCGGTCATATTACCGAGCACCCCCGCCGTGACAAAAACCCAAGCGGCACGCAGAAGACGGGTGTTGAAAAAGCCGCGTCGGTAAAGGACATAAAGCCCCCAGAGGGCAAGCAGCTGAATACCGAGAAAAACAAAGGGTGCCCAGACCTGTCCATTCCCCATTCCGAATGCGACGCCGGTGTTGTGGATGCGTATGATGTCGAAGTGGATGATCCCGTTGTCGCGAAACACGGGAACTCGGTCCATCACCATCTGCGTGCGTTCATTGGGAGGAGCAAAGTTGAACACAATGTACCACTTGCTCACCTGGTCGAGTACGTACAGTGCAACAACGCAGAGGAGAAGCTTGAGACTCAGGTTCTCGCGCAAAGGAGCTTGCGGTGGGGGGGACTCGGGCATAGGCGTGGGGCAGTACAACTAACACGAGCGCGACATCACTTCGGCGCACCGGGCACACAGTCCCTCGGCGTTCACGCTCGGTTCATAGCGGCGACAGCGCGGGCACATCGCGTGCGGACTCTTGGTTGCGGTGGCAGCCGTCTCGTCTCCCTCGACCACCTGCAGGTCTGCCACGATGAAAAACTCTTTGGCAAAAGCGGTATCGCGCAGCAGGGAGAGAACAGCGGGGGGCTCATCCGCCGGAACGGTAAGCTGCACCACGGCTTCGTTGTTCTTGTTGAATGCTTTCGCTTTAATCTGCGCTTCGATGGCTACCTGTATGACACCCCGAAGCTGCTGCAAGCGCGCGAAGGTCGGAGAGAGTCCGGCGTCCATGGTGGGGTCCGGTTCCGGGAAATCCTGCTCGTGCACGGAATCGGAGTGACCGGCATGTTCCCACGCTTCATCGCAGGTGAAGACGAGCACGGGCGCAAGCAGCTTCACCAACGCATCGAAGAGGCGCGAAAGCGCAAATTGTTTGCTGATGCGGTGCGGCGAATCCTTGGCATCGCAGTACAGGCTGTCCTTCGTGATGTCGATGTAGAGAGAGGAGA
>CAYRJI010000130.1:0-2883 GCA_964424645.1 uncultured Akkermansia sp.
CACTGCAAATTTCACTGCAAATTTCACTGCAAATTTCACTGCAAATTTCACTGCAGTGTTGCGGTGATGTTCTGCGTTGCGGTGATTCCGGCATCCCGGACGCGGGGGCAGGGGAGGATGGCGGGGCGAATGAGGTGCCGGGCAAAAGGAGGGGAGAACGCAGTGCCGGGCAGGGAAAGGGGGAGAAGAATAACCGTAGGCGGCAGGAAGAAAAGCTAGGTACAAAGGGAGGGATTCACTTATCGAGGGCACCGATGCCGCGCAGGATACCGATCATCCCCTCGGCCGCCACATCGGAAATCACTTTGCCTTCGGCGTTGAAGGTGTAAAAGTTCATGACGGAGCAGGAAATTTTTCTTCCCGTGGGAGGGATGCCCAAAAACACGCCGTCGTGTGTACCGGTGAGGGTCCAGCGTACGGCGACCACATTACCCTCTGCCACCATCTCTTCGAGCTTCCACTGCACATCCGAGAAGCCCTTGCGCATCCATTTGACCACAGACAGATAGCCCTTGCCGCCGTACAAAGGTTCGGCGGAAGCCGGAGTAAAGAAGGGAGCATCAGGTGCCACCAATTCCTCACTCAGTGCTTCATCAGCCGTGTTGATCATGCGTTCAAACTTCTTCATCGCAGCCTTGTTGCGCTCAGTCGCGACTCCCGCATTCATTGACGACGTCGGTTGTGAGGGAGTAGACACGTTTTCCCCGGGATTCTCTATGCCGCTCGCCGCGCCGACGGCGAGTATGATTGCTGTGTAGAGAGCCTTCTGTTTCATCATAGTACGTTGTTCATTTTACGAGTGCTCCTTGCGACAGAACACGGTGCACTGCCACATACAGCTTTTGTGTTCCGTAGGACGCGGTGAGTATATGCAGCTGACAGCACGTGTGTCAAGCCCTAAATTTCTTCGCATTCCTGTTTCTCACAGCCGTCCCAAGAAAAATATGAGCTTCGTGGTGGGCGGTGCACACCTGCCCCAAATAAATTAAAAGCTTTGTGGTGGGCGATGACTTTGCGGCAGGAAAACGCGGAGGTGATCAAGTACGAGGTACGAAGTACGAAGTGAAGAAGTTGGGCGCAACAAGGTTGCGCGGGCATGGAGGGAGGAGGCAAAGCCAAAACGACGCGAGGGGAATAAATCAGAGTACCCGTGAGGATGAAGCCCCCTTGGTATGCAGAGCGAGTGCGACCCGCATGGGGACTGGCATGGCAACGGTTTTCGAGAATTTTATTGGGACGGGTGTGTGGGCGATGACTTGAGCATGGGTTATGTCGCAAGGATGGCTTGACGGAGGGGAAGGGACGTGGTAGGGTAGGGGAAAGGCGGGAGGATATGGGAAAGACACTGTATGAGAAAGTATGGGAGGCGCACAGCGTGGGGACGCTGCGGGATGGGCGTACGCAGCTGTTTGCGGCGACGCATTATGTGCACGAAGTGACGTCACCTCAAGCATTTGCGATGCTCCGTGAGCGTGGGTTGCCGGTGCTGCATCCGGAGCGGACCTTTGCGACAGTTGACCACATCATCCCGACAGATGACCAAAGCGAGCCCTTTGCGGATGCTCGGGCGCAAAAAATGATCGACGCGCTACGCAGCAATTGTGCGGAGGCGGGGATACGGTTGTTCGACATAGCGAGCGGGCAGCAGGGAATCGTGCACATGATAGGACCGGAGCTGGGCATCTCCCAGCCGGGCATGACGATCGTGTGCGGGGATTCGCATACCGCCACGCACGGAGCCATGGGGTCGGTAGCCATCGGTATAGGGTCTACTCAAGTGCGCGATGTTCTTGCGACGCAGACATTGGCACTTTCCCCGCTGAAGGTACGCCGGATACGTGTGGAAGGCAACTTGCGTACCGGCGTGACGGCAAAGGATGTGGCACTACATATTATCGGTAAACTCGGGGCGCAGGGCGGATTGGGCTACGCTTACGAATTCGCCGGTTCGGTGGTGGAACGGATGGATATGGACGGTCGGTTAACCCTCTGCAACCTCGCCATCGAAGGGGCGGCGCGGTGCGGCTATGTGAATCCCGATGAGGTTACTTTTGCCTACCTGAAAGGGCGACCGTACGCACCGCAGGGAGCAGAGTGGGACAGAGCAGTGGAGCGGTGGCGCAGCTTTGCGAGCGACGCGGATGCCGAGTACGATGACGACATGCGCATAGACGCAGCGGACATTGAACCCACAGTCACATGGGGAACATCCCCAGACATGAACGTGGGCATCACGGAAACTCTACCGCAGCTCGAGCAGGCAAAGGACGAGGAACAGCGGCGAGCTTGGGAAACTGCATATAAATACATGAAACTCAACCCGGGAGAGACGTTGAAAGGGCGGAAGGTGGACGTGGTTTTCGTGGGCTCGTGCACGAATGGTCGTCTGCAGGATTTTCGCGCTGTCGCTCCCCTGCTCAAGGGAAAGCGTGTGCACCCCGGCATCCGCGCACTGGCTGTACCCGGCTCGCAGTTGACTGCTCGGCAATGCGAGCGGGAAGGAATAGCGAACACCTTTCGCACGGCAGGCTTCGAGTGGCGTTTGCCGGGTTGCTCCATGTGTCTCGCCATGAACCCGGACAAACTCGTCGGAGAGCAACTCTGCGCGTCCACCAGCAACCGCAATTTCCAAGGCAGGCAGGGGAGTTCGACTGGACGCACCCTCCTGATGAGTCCCCTCATGGCAGCGGCGTGTGCCGTCACAGGCAGGGTGAGCGATCCGAGAGAAGTATTTGGTAATACAGTGCTTTAACCGACTATGGCAGCCTCATTACAACCCATCACCTGCATCACCGGCAAAGCCGTGCCTGTGCCGGGGGCGAATATGGATACCGACCGCATCATCCCGGCACGCTTCCTGAAATGCGTGACTTTTGATGAACT
>CAYRJI010000131.1:0-2800 GCA_964424645.1 uncultured Akkermansia sp.
CCCCACCCTAACTATCTCACACGCCTTCCCCACACCATCGCCTACCACACCCGCAATCCCCCGCCTCTGCCACCCCGTACCTCGTACCTCATGTTCCTCTCGCCTCACAAATGGTTTGGTAGGCGATATTGATTTGTTGAAACTTCTGCTTCGCACGCTGGATTTCTGCAGCGGAAAGACCCGCACCCTCGGCAAAATCCGGGTGGCATTCTTTGGCCTTTCGCCGGTATGCCGACTTAACTTGAGAGTCCGTAGACGAGGGTGCTACTCCGAGTATCTCATAGCAACGCTCCAACGTGAGGTTTGTGTTGCTCGAACTGTGCGCCCGATATCCGGCGAGGAACTCACGCACGTACTCCTCCACCCCGAGGGCACGCCCTGTTTCTTCCAGCATGCGTACTTCTTCATCGTGCACCTCCCGGTCTGCCACCATGAGAGCACCGAATAACTGCACAATGGCGCAGCGTATGCGTTTCGTGGCATGTTCTGCATTCAACTCAACCGCCAGCTCGCGAACTAGGTAGCTGAAGGGCACCGGTGCATCCCGTCCAGCGTTAAATTCGGCACGCATGCTGCGCCGGGTCGAGGCATCCAACTCCCACTCGTGCATGACACTCCGTACAAACGCAGCTTCATCCGCGCTAACATGTCCATCTGCCTTAGCTAATTTCCCAAGACACTGGAAGAGGAGTCGCATAGGACGCCCCGACATGGGTGCCTGCCCCTCGTCTTCCCCTTCCTCTTCATCCTCGAGCTTTCGTTTGTCGCTATCATCATCCCCGCCGCCGCTCCCCACCCCGATGATCGTCCCGAGGATCGCACCTATCGGTCCGGCTATCATGCCGCCGATAAACGCCCCTATCACGCCCTTTATTAGACTACCAATCACCTTCAGTCCTCCGTTTTATCACCCCTCCACCAAGAAGACAATGCTCCCCATGGCGTATGGCTCGTATGACTCACCCCTGTGCCGGGTATGCCGAATGTCTTGCGTACACCGGTCTTCCCCACTGTAACTCGCGCACCGCGTACACCGCCCGACACAGACACCCCCCTCTTGCTCAGGTTCAGAGTTATTCCGGGGAATATCCTAATACGTTTTTGAAATCGAAATCCCATAGTCGTGTATCTCGTTTATCGGTCCGCTCCACGGTCTCCACCCGCGCAGCTCCCCGTCACGCATTATACAGTTTTTTCTCCCTCCCGCAAGAAGAATTTTCTCCCCATTTCGACACAAAAAATTCACCATTCTTCCCATTCTGCCCGTCACACGCATCCGTACTGCTTCACAACACCGCATCCTTTCCGGCTTCACTGCTCTGTACCTCGTACTTCTATTCCCTCTTGTTTCCCTGCGACAAAACCACCGCACTACTCTAGGCGTTTAATTTATTTGGGACAGCCGAGGTTTCTCCCAAATATTTTTGCGTTTCAGGAAAAAATATTCAACAGATGAGGGTCGGGGTGTGTCTTTACTTCAACGGGATTTCCGGTGCGGGGTGAAGGAGAGAGCACCTCGCATCACTGAGAAGGGAGCCCGAGTTTCATAGGTAGTAAGTTGGAGTGCCCGCAGGAGTAATCCTGCGGGCATCTTTCTTTTCGCGGTCATGCAGTATGAGTATTGTCCGCGCGAT
The DNA here is from genome assembly GCA_964424645.1 of uncultured Akkermansia sp. Classification (GTDB taxonomy): domain Bacteria; phylum Verrucomicrobiota; class Verrucomicrobiia; order Verrucomicrobiales; family Akkermansiaceae; genus Akkermansia. The sequence goes on from CAYRJI010000131.1 coordinate 1,635, forward strand.
CCCCTACCCCGCTGGCTTTGTTTTATCCGTTTCCTGCTGCGCAACCATGTTACGTCTAACTTGTTTACTTCGCGCCTCGTACTTAATCACCTTTGCATTTCCCCGTGACAAAGTCATCGCACACCATCAAACACTTTACTTTTTGGGAACATGTTTGACCCGTGTCGGCTGATGATGCGGAAAATGCTCGCCTTGCATCCCGGTTGGGTGTAAGCTGGAGGTGATATGGAAACCGCACAGGAGTACTTAGAAGAGACAAGCGAGATACAGTGGAGCAAATTGACACTCGAAAAGGCACGCGTTCAAATCCGCTCTGCCATAGCTCAGGCCCGGGAAGCCGTGCAGCGTATCTGCAATGTGCGACAGTCAAACTTCGCCAACACTTTTGCCGCATTGGATGAGAGTGATGCCGCTATGAACCGAGGATGGATGCGCCTCACTCACCTGCAAAGCGTGATGGACAGTCCGGCACTGCGCGAGGTTATTGCCGAGCTCACTCCGGAGGTCGTGGAATTCGGGATGAGTGTGTTGCTCAATGAAAAGCTTTACGCCGTACTCAAGCGAGCGGCGTCGCAGGATTGGGTGCACCAACTCGGCACCGTGCAACAGCGTCTCATTTCTGAAACTCTGACCTCTTTCCGCGAAAACGGAGCCGAGCTCAGTCCCGATGCCAAGAAACAGGTGAGTGATATCACCATGGAGTTGGCAAATCTTTCCCGTGAATTCGGAGAACACGTGCTCGATTCTACCAATGCGTGGGAATACATCACCTTCGACTCCACCGAAGTTGCAGGTTTGCCCGACTCTGCCCTGCAAGCCGCTAGGCAGGATGCCCTCTCCAAGGGACACGGCACAAAACAGTCCCCGGCGTGGCGTTTCTCCCTCCAATTTCCCTCGGTGCAACCCGTGCTCACTTACGCAGAAAATGAGGGTCTGCGTCGCCGCGTCTGGGAAGGCTTGCAGACTCGCGGTACCGGAGCGTATGACACCGAAGATCTCATTCACCGAATCCTGCGTTTACGCGAGCAAAAAGCTCACCTGCTGGGTTTCGCCACTTTTGCAGACTACGCGACAAGCCGCCGAATGGTAGGCAGCGGGAGTGCTGCACTGGCATTCATCGACCACCTGCACGACGAAGTGAAGCCCGCCTACGAACGAGAAATGGA
>CAYRJI010000132.1:0-2399 GCA_964424645.1 uncultured Akkermansia sp.
TGCGCCACTGGGCGCAGCGGCTCGAACAACTCCTCTTCCGGCGGCACCTGCATACCTATTCCCTAGATAGTTACGAGCGTTCCGAAGCCTCGGAGTACGCAGACATACGGACGACCGAGCTGGCGTATTCGCTCGCCGAGGCCGGGTTGATCTGTGTGAGTGTGCTCTCGCATTTCCCGCCGCGCGGGCGTGAATCCGGGCTGGGGCACCTCTCGGAGTTGCTCACCCTGCACGTGTGGGTTGGCTCTCCCGAGTCCTGCCCACAGTCCTCGTATTTCATCATCAACCCCGAACAAAATCCCGAAACCCGCCTTACCGCGCTCGCCGAGCTGTTGGCGGACCCCTCTCTCAGCCAATACAACATCTGACCTCTACAATAACCATGAAGACAAAAGCACCCACCGACAACGAACGTATCAAGCTCGAAAGTGATTACCTGCGCGGTCATATCAAAGAAACTCTGGCTGACCATGCCGCCGCGTCCTTTTCCGGGGATGACGCCTTTTTGCTCAAGTTCCTAGGGGCGACCCAGCAGGACGACCGAGACACCCGCCAAGCTCGGAAAAAGCAGGGTTTGGAGCGCGACTACCGCTTCATGCTGCGGCTAAGGCTGCCGGGCGGTTTCATCTCCCCCGCGCAATGGTTGGTGATGGATGAGCTTTCCGAGCAGTGGGGGAACCACACCCTCAAACTCACCACGCGGCAATCCCTCCAAATTCACGGCGTCATCAAGGAGCACCTGCGGGAGAGCATGCAGGGCATCCACCGAGCAGCTCTGGGGGCTATTGCCAGCAGCGGGGATGCCACGCGCAACGTGATGTGCTCCACTGCGTGCGGTGCGTCCCCGGCGGGGCAGTCTGTGCTGCGGCTTGCCCAAGCTGTCTCCCGCGAACTCGAGCCTCAAACCCACGCCTACCACGAAATCTGGCTCAACGAGGAACGCGTGTTCTGCGGCGAAGAAGAGCCCCTCTACGGCAAATCATACCTCCCGCGTAAGTTCAAAATTGCTTTCACCCTGCCGCCGCACAACGATGTGGACATCTTCGCGCACGACCTCGGCTTCGTGGCTATCGAGGAGGGCGGCGTCATCACCGGCTACACCGTGTTGGTAGGCGGTGGCATGGGCTACGCCTATGGCAACTCGGATTCCTTCCCGCGCATCGCGGATGTTATCGGCTTCTGCTCCCCGCAGCAGGTAAACGAGGTGGCTCGCGCCGTGCTCACGATCCACCGCGATTTCAGCGACCGCACCGACCGCAAACTCTCGCGCCTGCGCTATACGATCGCTTCTCGTGGGGAGGAATGGTTCAAGTCCGAGCTCTCCCGGCGTCTGGGTTATGCCCTCGCCGCGCCGCGCGCATTCTCTCTGAGTTCGCACGCCGATGCGCAGGACACCGCCCCCTCTCGGCTGCTGCTTTTTGTGGAGGGTGGTCGCGTGGCGGATAGCGGGGAACGGCGGCTCAAGTCCGCCCTGAGGGAAATTGCGAGACGGCACGATGGCAACTTTCTCGTCACCGCCAACCAGAATTTGCTCATCGAGGGTCTCTCTGCCGAGGCGCGGTCGCGGGTGGATGCTATCCTGAACGCCCACGGCGTCAATAACGACTTTTCCGGTCTGCGTCTGCACTCCTCTTCCTGTTCTTCCCTCCCTTTCTGCCCCATGGCATTCGCGGACTCCGAGCGCGCCCTGCCCGGTCTCATCTCCGCCCTCGAACCGCTGCTGCAAAAATACGGTCTGTGGAATGAACCCATCAATGTGCGCATGAGCGGTTGCCCCAACGGCTGTTCCCGCCCCTTCCTCGCCGAACTCGCGTTCGTCGGTCGTGGTCCGGGTCTGTACAACATCTGGCTGGGCGGTGCTCCAAACGGCTCCCGCCTCGGCTTCATCCTGCGTCAATCGGTTAAGATTCAGGACATCCCCTCCGTCCTAGAACCCATCCTACAACGCTTCGCCGCCACCCGCCAACCAAACGAACGCTTCGGTGACTGGACGGATGCCCACTGCGGGGAATTGGAGGGGGGAACGAGGTGCCGGACGGGAAAAGGGGAAGGAGAACGACCGTAGGGGGCGGGGAAGGCAGAGCGGGAAACACGCGTGGGGTGCAAATCTACGTACCTGTGGTGTAAAACATCCTCGTGGTACGCAGAGCGCATGATGGGTAACATGGGAGAAGCAAAAGTAGTGACGCCTAGGTGGAGTACCCTCGCTAGGTTATCGCGGCACGCAGAGACCCACGTACGGCTTACTTGTCCCACACCTCGGCATCACGCAAGCGTATCTCCTTGACTTTTTCTTCCCGAACGGGGCGATTTGGGGTGATTTGAGGAGAAAAGCGGGGTAATGTTCCCGAACGGGGCGATTTGGGGTGATTTGAGGAGAAAAGCGGGGTAATGTTCCC
>CAYRJI010000132.1:2499-2663 GCA_964424645.1 uncultured Akkermansia sp.
GAACGGGGCGATTTGGGGTGATTTGGGGAGAAAAGCGGGGTAATATTCCCGAACGGGGCGATTTGGGGTGATTTGGGGAGAAAAGTGAGATAATATTCCTGAACGGGGCGATTTGGGTTGACTTGGGGAGAAAAGTGAGATAATATTCCCGCACAGGAAGAGAT
>CAYRJI010000133.1:0-2486 GCA_964424645.1 uncultured Akkermansia sp.
TGCGTGGCAGCACCAGCGTCATCGGTCCGGGCCAGAATTGCTCCGCCAGCCTGTTAACGAGCCCCCGCAATCGGTCGGGCACATCGGCAATATCCCGCAGTGCCTCCGCCGAGGCAAGGTGACAGATAAGCGGGTCAAACTTCGGTCTTTCCTTCACCTCAAAAACCCGCGCAACCGCCTCCTCACAAAAAGCATCCGCCCCCAACCCATACACCGTCTCCGTCGGCAACCCCACCACCTGCCCCTCCGCCAACAATTTGGCTGCCTCCCGATATATCGGGCGCGGGTCGCCCCCCATGTCAAACCGAGTGACGCGTGTCTGCATACACCCCAATCTTACCCACCCTGCGGGATTAAGTCAAGCCGCCCAATCAAAAGTCGTCCCGAATAAATTAAGTGCCTAGAGTGGAGCGATGGGTTTGTCGCGTGTCAACACGGAGGTGATCAAGTACGAGGAACGAAGTATTTAACTTAGGCGCAACAAGGTTGCGCAAACTCGCTTCTAGGGTCTCCGCGAGGCAGCCACCCAGACGTATTATTTCTCGACCCCGGGCGGTATCAACTTTGCCGTTTCTTCCTTGCCTAGGATGCGTGCGCAGAGGTTGACTAAGTTAATCGTCTGCGCATACTCCCCCGCATACGCATTGTAAATGCTGCAAGGTATAGTCTTCTCACTCGAATTCTTAAAATAGGCACTCGCGGCATCTACCACGTCCACCGGCACCTGCCACGTGCGATCAAAGGTTTGGACGGGGCTTGTCCCCTCCTTAACCTCTGCAGGTGTACCGTCGATCTTGATGAGTTTACCGGACAGCTGCGCACGCAGCAAGTCACGCAGCATGGGGGGCATCTCCTTGAATCGCTCCCCGGCTATCTTTCTCGCCACCTGCGCCACGGTATCTTTGTAGTGTTCTAAGATCGCCTCATGTGGTACTTGCTGCAAAAGGTCGGGCTTTTCATCCGCAAATTCCGCCCCTTTGTGCTTAGCCCCATCAGGCAGGATGAGTGTCGTATCCGGGTTCAAGTGCCCGTCTCCGAATCCGGCATTTTTGTGGTCCAAGTAATACAATCCCATTGCCAAGGCTATTCGCGCAAATCGCTTATCTTCGGGCAAAGAGCTCATCATTTCATCCGCTGCAACCAACAGTGCCTCGTTCTTTTCCTTTCCCTCCTCCTTCACCTTCGACACCCTTTCCTTATGGTGCTCACGCATGGCTTTCACCTCTTCCGAGAAAAGTGCCAGTATGTCCTTTGCACCCACCAAATTCTCACACCTCCAGACTACTTGCCGCCACCGCCACAAGTCCACTGTCGGACCTTTGAGCAGCTCCTGTATCTCGTGCTCCCTCCCCTCCGGATCCAAAAATTTGTAGCCCTTCCCTTCCTCAACGGGAGCTTTCGCAATTATTCCGTCCTCCATTCTCCAATTATCTCGCCCACGATTGTAAGTCCCCTTGTCATTGTAGAGCATGTCCCCCATGGAGGCGAGTATCATCCAACAGTGCTCCTTGGGCATCGTCTTGAGCAAGTACCTCGCCGTATTGAGTGCCACTCGCTGAACCTCCTTCTTGAACGGAACAAGGGGTGCCTCGGCCTTAAATGCCCTCGTTGCATAGTAACACTTATGCCACCGCGCACGGGCCTCATTCACCGCATCCCACCAGAGTATCGGCTTCCCCCCCCTTCCCACAAAGTATGCCTTCTCTAGATTTTCGGTTGCAGGGTGACCTTCCTGAATACTCAAGACTTGAGAGTAGTCTTTGCTAAATGTCAGTCCGAGCTGCTCACAGATAAAACAATCGCGTGTCACAGGTGACATCCGCCTCATTTCAGCTGTCAGTTCCGCCCAAGCTTTCCTCTGTTCGCCGGTTATATCCGAAATATCCACCGGCTTGTACGCCGCCTGCACTCCGGCGGATAACAGCAACACAATCACGACAACCCGCGTCATCCAAATAGTCTGCTTTACCATGTGTCCACAAAGCAAGACTTCCCGGAGCAGAGCGGCACCTAGCTGATTACTTGGTGTTTGCATCATACTTATCTCCTCCAGCGCGTATCGTAGCAAAATTACCCACCTATGTCAATCTCAAAAGCCTCTCTCCATCGCTTTCCACATCTGTTCCAAAATGCCTCTGCCAATCGCCGCAGTGCCGGTTCCCATGCGGCTTTCTCACGCTCCGCGTATCATGAGGCATCAACCTCACAGGTCTTGCTTTATTCCCCACGCTCCGTTCCCACTTCGCATCCACTCCCCGTGCAATTCCGTTGCGCCTATCTCCTTCACTTCGTACTTCGTACTTGATCCCCTTCGTGTTGCCACACGACGAAGTTGCCGCTCTACTCTGAGTGTTTATTATGACAGGCTCATTTTTTCCCACATCTGTCCCAATAAAATTTTCGAACATCGCCACAATGCTAATCCCCATGTGGGTTTCACACGATCTGCACACTAGGGGGGCATCCACCTCACAGCTGCATCGATT
>CAYRJI010000134.1:0-2465 GCA_964424645.1 uncultured Akkermansia sp.
CCGGGGCGGCGCATGTGGATTTCCACGCGACGATTCAGGGTCTGACGCTCGCGGGGCAAGTCGGTGTCCACTAGGGGATGTGAGGAGCCGCAGGCGCGCATGAAGACGCGATCGATAGGAACGCCGTTATCGGCGAGCCATTGCACCACAGCCTCTGCGCGCCGCATCGAGAGGTCGGCGTTGTACTCCGGGGTGCCGATGCCGTCAGTGTGCCCCTCAATGATGAATGTGGTCGAAGGGTTTTTGTGGATGAGTGCGGCGAGCTGCAGGAGGGAAACACGGGCGGAGTTTTTCAGGTGACTTTCGTCGAAACCGAATAAGAAGTCGGCTCCCAAGCGAGCCACACCCGAGTTGGCACCTAGGTGAGAGAGCCCCATGAGCTGGGCGAGGCTGCGGGTGTCGGAAGGTAAATCCCCGTTACCCTGCGAGGCTTGACGGCGGAGTTCGCGCTCGATGACCCCCTCCGCGTCATCTAGTTGCTTGAGCTGAGGGGTCGCATTGACAATGATGGAATTCGTACTCAGCGGGGTCGGTTCGGGAATTTGCTCGGGGAGACTCGGGTCGAGGTCCGGGGAGGGGATGTTCATTGCCGGGGCTTCGGGCATCATCTGCGTTTGCTCGGCGGACAAATCATCCGCTTGCTTGGGTTCGGGAAGCGGGATATTTGTCTCGCCCGGTGCCATCACGAGTTCCGGCACATCGATGTCGAGGATATCGATTTCCTGCGGCTCCGGAGGGGGCTCCTCCATAGGCATCGTTTGCTCCTCGGATGGGGGTGGCTCGATCTGCTGCAGCTCCGGCGGCGTCTTGCGTATTACCACGCGAATCGCTTCCTCCTCCTGCTCCGCGCGTTCCGCATGAGTTAGGGTAGAGTTGTCTCGCCACAGGCTGAGTAGAAAGGGACTTGCCCGAAAAGCGAGCACGTGAATGAGGGCTGCCGACAGGGCAGCTACAATGAGCAAGGGAACCATGTGGCGTTGCTCCCGCAGTTCAAATTCGCGGCGCATGCGGTTGCTGTGCTGCGGGGTGGCTGCCAAGATGGGACTGGGTGCACTCATGACCGGGGACAAGGTGAGAAATTTGTGCAACTTCGCTGCCGAGCAAGCGCGTTGTTCGGGAGAACTTCGCGCTCCGAATTGCGTACGGTGGATCCGGAGATGGGCGCGGAGACAGGACGAAATTCACCCAGATTGGGAAGTTGCTGCTGCATCCAAAGGAGAATTTGAACGACTATCTCGTCTACATCCTGCGCGAGAACAGCTTGCGCGTGCTGTTGAACATCATGGGTTCCCCCTTTTTGGGTAACCTTCATCTCGCGTGTGGACGCATCGGCGGGGTCGTCCGGGCGGCGAAGAGCCACGAGGAATCGCTGCTGTGGGTGAAGCTGGGAGTAAAGCGCAATGGTATCTTCCGGCATGCTTTCCACGTCGTCTTCGTGCGTGTAAGCGAGCAGTACCGGCACATACTCGGGCAGGTGGGAGACACTTTGCACCGCCGCAATGTCGAAGGGTTCCAGCCCCGTGAGAGACCTGATACGCCAGCCCACCAGTTCGCGGGAGAGCACGGAAAGCCCGTCACGCTTGAGCCGCGTGCTCATGGATGCGCGGGTATCGACTGCTGCTACGGCGCGCAGCCGGGGGTCGATTTCAGCCGCGTGCAGTAAGAGGTCTGCCCCGTACCTCTTGCCCACTCCTAGGACCATGAGGTCCTTGCGCCCACTCCGCTTTTCCAGTTCGTCGATGATGAGGGGTACATCCTTGCTCTCCTCGATTCCGTATGTGCAGAAAGGGCGCGCCGAGGCACGTCCGCGCGGCTCCCAGAGGACACAGGTGATGCCCGCCGCCGTCAATTGCTCTGCCAACGGTAACGCTGAGCGGATGCCGTGGTCCCAATCCGCGCCCACCAGCACGTAGTCGATCGCCTGCGACCAGCCCCCTTCGCCTTTCGCTCGCAGATTCTCCGGAAGGGACTGTTGGCGCGGGGTGACTTCTTTGGTTGCCCGAGCGAGACATACCTGCACTTGCTGCCCATCTTTCCCTTTCACGGTAAATGGCGTAAGCTCAACGCCTCGGATTTTCTCCGGCAGGTCATCATACCCTTTGTAGAGTGGGTATTCCGGGCACAGCACCTGCGTCGCCTTTCGGTCTATCTTAAACCACAGACACGCCCCCGCCGTCACTGCTGCCAGTGCCGACACGACGCAAATGAATGTGCCTACCTTCCCCATTGACGCAGCAATCCTACCACACTCTACCCCCTTCTGCAAGCGCGAAATACCCCTGCGCACGTAGGCATTTTAAGAGCGGTGCAGCACACCCGTCCCAATAAAATTCCCGAAAAACGCCGCCATGCTAATCCTCATGTGGGTTACAGACACAAAATGGGAAGTACGAGGTACGAAGTACGAAGTTGGCACCTCTAAAAACTCACCATTGAGCAGAACAAAATGAGAGTTGGTTGTCTTC
>CAYRJI010000135.1:0-2403 GCA_964424645.1 uncultured Akkermansia sp.
AGTGAAGGAGTTAGGCGCAACGGAGTTGCGCAGAGGGAGGTGGAAGGAGCAAAGCCAGAACGATGCGTGGGGAATAAATCAAAGCACCCGTGAGGACGAAGCCCCCTTGGTACGCAGAGCGAGTGCGACCTGCATGGGGACTAGCATGGCAATGGTTTCCGAAAATTTTATTGGGACAGATGTGGTCTGTGGTATGCGAAGCCACGAAGAGGTGCTCGTGTGGCACCGGTATCCATCACACATGACGTGACATGCCACAACACGCTCATCACGCACATTTTTCCTGCCACATCCGCACTGCCCACCCCCGTCCGCCATTCCCCGGCTCTGCTACTTCGTACTTCGCACTTCGTACCTCGTACTTCCTGTTGGGCGTTTGTAACCCGCATGGGGATTAGCGTGGCGGCGTTTTTCGAACATTTGATTGGGGCAGGGTGGTTGGGCGGGGTGCGGGAGGTGCGGCGAGGCTGAGGACCACAGAGAGTCGGCGAGCGAACCATACAACGGATGATTGTAGAGGCGATTAGCGAGCAGAGCCGGTGAAGCAATGCCCGCCAGAAAGCGATGTAGCTGCGAAACACGTGCAAACTTCGGCAGTCCTTCGGTGGGCAGGGATATATCGGTGGGCGGAAGGGGCGGAAGGGACGGCACTTCACCGCAACATGCCGGACAGAGACCGCAGCTATGCGGAAGCGGAAGCCCGGTGAGGTACTCCTCCAGTGCGCTGTTCAGACAAGTGGGAGAGGTTAGCATCTGCTCCATGATGTCGAGACGCTCCAAATCGGCATCCCGGCGTTTTGTATACATGGCGCAGAGTACATCGGCGACTTCGTGGGCATCGGCATTTCCTTCTGCGGGACACAGACAGAGGGCGCGTTGGCGAAAAGAGAGTTTCCATTCGCCCGCGTGTTCGCATTCAGATAATTGTTCCATCGCATCGGCGTAGCTGCAATTCCAACTTCGGGCAGCTTCTTCTACCTCGCCTTCGCGGTGTTTATCCAGCCACACCAAGCGAGTTTGCTCCTGTGCATCGCGACCTCGCAGGATGGAGTCTAAGTTGAGAAGCGGGCGCACTTTGTAATACTTGTAACCCTGTGTTTCAATGCGTATGGCGTTGCGTTCGAGCAGTATATCCAGCACACGATGCGGCACATCCTCCGGCACATCACAGGTCGTGACCAGCTCCCAAAGAGAGACGATGCGGGTTTCTGACGGCAGGAGCCAACGCACACATTGCAGCACGCCTTCGGCATCCGGCAGGGCACCCTCAATGCGGTTGCGCGCATGGACACGGTCAACGCCGCTCAGCAGGACTAGGGAGGTACTCGGCAAGCCATCGCGACCGGCGCGCCCGCTTTCCTGCAAGTATGCTTCCGGCGATGTCGGTAGATTGACGTGTACAACGGAGCGAATATCCGGTTTGTCTATCCCCATGCCAAAGGCGATGGTCGCAACGAGCACATCCGGTTTGTTCGCGAGGAAACCATCTTGCAATTGACTGCGCAGAGCCGACGGCATACCTGCGTGGTAGTAAGTTGCGGGGATTCCCGAGTGCGAGAGCTCGGCGGCAAGTTCTTCCGCATTCTTCCGGGTGCCGGTGTAGATGATGCACGGACGATTTTGCGGACGTCTGACATGGGCGAGTAGGCTTTCCCGCAGGTTCGCGGTGCTGATGACGCGGCGGCGGATGTTGGCTCGGTAAGGAGACACTTCCACCACACATTCCGGGGAAATGTTGAACGCGCGGCACAGGTCTTCCCTGACTGGGGGTGTCGCCGTGGCAGTAAATGCCATGATGGCTGCAAAATGGTGGCTTTGAGCCCAAGTCGGCAAGCGCAGGTAGTCCGGACGGAAACTGTGGCCCCATTGCGAAAGACAGTGAGCTTCATCGACTACCAACAAACCAAGGGGAGCAAGACGCAGCGCATCATTCAACGCCGGATTTCCCAAAGACTCCGGTGCAGCATACAGGAGCTGCAGTTCCCCGGTCGTCAACCGGTTCAGCAAGCTCGTGCGCTCCTCCCGCCCCAGCGTAGAATCAAAGCGTGCCGCACGTACTCCGATGCTGCACAGGTAGTCCACTTGCTCTCGGATGAGTGCCAGTAGGGGAGAAATCACCACTGATGTGCCTCCGTGCAGCAAAGCAGCCGCTTGGTAACACAGACTCTTGCCGTGCCCGGTCGGCAGCAAACCGAGCACGCTCCGTCCCTCAATCGCGTGTGTAATGACCTGCTCTTGCCCCGGGCGCAGGTTCTGCTTCCCAAAGCACTTCAGCACCTCCGCCATGGTCCACACCGCCCCCTTTGACTCTCCCTTCGCCATTTTCTCGCATCCTACTCCCTGCGCCTCGCCCCACTCCCACCACACCCGCCTTCTCCGGCTTTGCAGCCAAATTCCGCGCAA
>CAYRJI010000136.1:0-2241 GCA_964424645.1 uncultured Akkermansia sp.
GTGCTCGCCGCAGGTCGCGCAGTATGGGCGGCATCTCTTTGAACCGCTCCTTTGCTACCGCCCTCGCCATCTGCTCGATGGGTTGCCGATAATACTCCAGTATCGCCTCGTGGGGTACCTGCTGCAAGAGCCCCGGTGTCTCGCCGATAAATTCCTGCCCGCTGTGTTTAGTTCCATCCGGCAGGATGATAGTTGTTCTCAGATTCAAGTGTCCGTTTGAACAACCTGCCTCTCTGTGGTCCAGATAATACAGTCCCATAGCCAGAGCAATCCGCACCAGCCGTTTTTCTTTCGGCAGGGAGCTCATCGCTTCATCAGCTGCGACCAACAGTGCATCGTTCTTTGCTTTCGCCTCGTCTTTCAGCCTCGCTATCCGCTCCTTGAAGTGCTTACGCATCGCCTCCACCTCCTCCGGGAATAGTGCCAGTATGTCCTTTGAACCCACCAAATTCTCGCACCGCCAGACTACCTGCCTCCACCGCCAAACCTTGTTCAAAGTCGCACGGATATCGCGTTCCTTGCCCTCCGGGTCCATAAAGACATAACCTCTAGCCTCATCGGGGGGAATCATAACAATTATTCCGTTCTCCATTCCCCATTCTCCTCGCTCATGATCGTAGGGACCTTGGTTGTTGTACGCCATGTTACCCATAAGTGCGAGTGTTAACCAGCGTTGTTCCTTGGGCATGTTCTTGAGCAGGTATCTTGCCGTGTTGCGTACCACTTTTTGAATCTCCTTCTTAAAGGGGACAAGGGGTGCCTCGGCTTTAAACTTCGGTGTTTCATAGTAACACTTCTTCCACGTTTCATGTGCTGCATTCGCCGCATCAGACCAGCATATCGGCTTCCCACCCCTCCCCACAAAGTACGCCTTGTCTAAATTGTCAGTGGCGGGATGACCATCTATGGTACGCAAGACTCGAGAGTAGTCTTTACTGAACATCAGCCCAAGCTGCTCACAGATAAAACCATCGCGTGATACAGGGGACATCTTCCTCAGATCAGCCCATAACTCCGACAGTACTTTCCTCTGCTCGCCTTTTATATCGGAAATATCCACCGGCTTGTAAGCCGCCTGCACCCCGGCGGAAAGCAGCAGCACAGCCACGAAAGTCTGCACTATCCACGCAAACAGCCTCACCGAGAACTCAATTTTTCGGGGGGGGGGGGGGTAATAAATTGATTACCAAGCGATTGCATCGTATTCATCTCCTTACGCCCACATTGTAGCAAAACTATCCGCCCAAGTCAACCCCAATCAATAAGAAGTGCGAAGAAAAGGGAAGAGGGAGTATGCGAAACCGGGGAGTGGCAGTCACCGCAGTGATTCCACTGTGCAGGGGGCTATTTTTTGTAGAAGGGGGACTTCTGAAAGGCAGCACGCATGGCTTCCACCTCTGTGGGGAACTGTGCGCTGATTGCCTCGATTCCCGCTACAGTTTCACAGTAAGACAGAATGCCCCACCGTTTCTGCCTTACCCCCTCGACAGCTGTTGTGGACACAATTTTGCCGCTCGGATCGTAGTACATACATTTTCCGTAGGTACCTGTGCCTACTCCTTGATGAGAAACCTTGATCCCACTTTCGAGGGTACCCTTTTGCAAGCTGTACGGGACTTGCGCGTTGGGCATAAAGAGTAATTTATTGTTCTCGGCAAGCCACGACTGTCTCATCTTGGGCGGCATGCTCGTGAGTATATATTTGCTCGTCTGCACGGCTAGTTGCCGGATTTCCCCCTTGCATGGAGCCGTGAGCAGGTCATAGCCCACTAGGCGGGCGGCATTTGTAGCGGCTATCCACCCCGGCGAATCCTTGCCGGGCACCTCCGTCCACTTACACACCTCCCCTTGTGCATCCACGTACACAGCAATCGCATTGGCTGTACGCTCGGATTGATATGCCGGTGCTCCGTCTTCCGTGAAGCAGAAGCCCATTCCCTCCGCCAACCAAGCGTACCGCTGCTCTGCCGTCATCTCTCTGAGAGCGGTCTGTCCTTGCGCCAGAAGCTTATCCTGCGGTGTGTCGGCTCCTTCTCGCGTGGTACTACCTAAGGCTGTTTGACCCGGCGGAATACTGCCCTCTCCTTCGGTGGTACTGCCTGTGTCATCGGTCGTAGCATCATCGCTTTCCGTTTCCACATTCCCGAGCGGTATCAGCTTCACCGTCTCCTCCTTGCCTAAAATTTGTGCACAGAGATTCACCAACCTGAGCGTTCGCGCGTATCCTTGCTCATACGTGTT
>CAYRJI010000137.1:0-1833 GCA_964424645.1 uncultured Akkermansia sp.
CTTTCCCGATGGAGTACAGCAGCACCGGGTTTTCAAATTGGCTGACCGCGTCCCGGAAAATATGGATGCTTTCGGCTTCCAGTTGCCGCAATTGACTGATAGTGTGTTGTCCGCTCATTGTCGTGTAGTTTAGTTTCTCGGGCGATGGTGCAACCCGCATTCTTTTTGTTCCGGGGCTTCCCACCACCACCGCCCCGCGCGGATGCCCTCCGTGCGCTTGACCGCCCGCGTGCAGCAGGCACAGCCGATGCTCGGGTACCCCACATCGTGTAGCCGATTGTAGGGCACGCCCCACGCGCGGATGTAGTCCCAGACATCTCGCTCGCTCCAGTCGATCAGCGGATTGACCTTCGTGACTCCACGCTCGGCGTCTTCTTCCACCGCTTGCAACTCCCGCCGTGTGGGGGATTGCTCCGCCCGCAACCCGGTGACCCAGACTTTCTTCCCCCGCAGCAGTCGCTCTAGGGGCTCAAGTTTGCGCACCGCGCAGCATGCCCGCCGCGCCTGCACACTTTCCCGGTACAGCGCAATGCCCCGCTCGTTCACCAGCTCCTCCAGTGCCTCGTGACGCGGAGTGTATGCCCGCACGCGTATCCCGTAATGCGCCTCGGTTGCCGCCCAAACTTCGTATGTCTCCGGGTACAGCCGCCCCGTATCGATGGTCGCTATCTCTATCCCCAAACCTCCCCGGCATATCATGTCCGTTATCACTTGGTCTTCCGCACCAAATGACGTCGTGAACACGAGCTCTTCGCCCCTCTCCGTCGCCCATCTCTTCAGCAGCTCCACACTGCTTTCTCTTTCTCCTAATTTTGCCATATCTTCGTTATTCCTATCGGATTTGCAGGCTTTATATATACCCTCAAATGACTTTTGTCAACCATTTTCGGAATTTAAATTACTTCATACCCCTCCGCCACAACCCCCCACACTGTCCCACCACGCACCGTCTTTCCCGCTCCGCATCTACCGCCTTGCGCAACGGAGTTGCGCCAAATTTCTAATTCGTACTTCGTACTTGATCACTCCCGCGTTTTCCCGCGACAAAGCCACCGCTCAACCCCGATCGTCTGATCTTCTCGGTCCGTCTCAAATCATTCCCGCGATCCCGAATCGGGCGCAGGTACGGGCAGCTACGTCGCTGGCAGTCGTCACGGCATGGCATAGCTCTTCCCAATTGGGTTTTCGACCGGGGGACATCTCACAGAGGCACCCCGCCAGTGCCCCTAGGTAACTGTCGCCTGCCCCGGTGGGATCAACGGCAACGACAGGGGTAGCCGGGCAATCGAATGTGCGCACGGAACCATCAGATTCACGATGGTAGAGGGAGGAACCTTCACTGCCGTGTTTGATGATGGCAGTGCTCGGACCGGCGCGGAGGAGGTAAAACCCGGCGGCGAAGAGGTCATCAATCTGCGCAAACTGGCGCACCTCCTCATCGTTCATGAGCGCGACATCCACGCGGGACAACAGTTTTTTCGTATACTCCGGCTCGCGGATAATCCAGCTCTTCATGAAGTCCGCCAGCGTAAATGCTTCGGGGTTGCATTGCTCGAGCATGGCATACTGCAGCGGCGGCGTGACATTGGCGAGCACAAGCACCCCGCAGTCGCGACGGAGGTCGGGGGGCATGACCGGTGACCACTCCGCCTGCACCCCCTCGAGAGTGCGCAGGGTGGTGCGCTGGTTCATATCGTGTTCGTAGCGACCCGTCCACGCGAAGGTACGCCCGGGGAGCGTGACCACGTGCCGGAAACTCACCCCATGCTCCTCCAGCATCTCGCGCCAATCTGCCGGGTAATCGCTGCCCACCACGCCGAGGAGCTCGTACGG
>CAYRJI010000138.1:0-1733 GCA_964424645.1 uncultured Akkermansia sp.
TTTCTTCGGCTTTGCCTTCTTCCAACTCCCCTGCGCAACTTCGTTGCGCCTAACTCCTTCACTTCGTACTTCGTACTTCGTACCTCGTACTTCCATCCCCTCCGTGTCTTCCTGCCTCAAGGTCATCGCCCACCACGAAGCTCGTATTTTTCTTGGGACAGATGTGGGCACCATGCCGCCTTCTCACTTGCGGGGTTGCACAATGGGGGGATGCGTGGTAGAATCGGCGCGTTATGCTGAAAGGAATATCGCCGGACATATCGCCGGAATTACTGAAAGTGCTTGCCGAGATGGGGCACGGGGACGAGATTGTGATAAGCGATGCCCATTTCCCCGGGCACGCGATACATAGGCGGGTGTTGCGGGCAGATGGGGTAGGAGCGGAACGTTTGCTGGCGGGCATCGCGCCGTTGTTTGAGTTGGACATGTACGCGATACCGGTCATCATGATGGCGGCGGTGCCCGGGGATACTTTAGACCCTGCGGTGGAGGCGAAATACCGGGCAGCACTCGGATACGAAGGCGAAATAGAGCGCGTGGAACGCTATGCCTTCTACGAACGCGCCAAGGCTGCGTATGCGGTGGTCATTTCCGGGGAAACAGCCAAGTACGGGAACATCATCCTCAAGAAGGGAGTAACCCCGCAGCCGAGCCGATAAAGCCCGGGACGCCTAGACATACACTACGGAGAGAAAACGGAGAACGTCTGCGAAATGAGCATGAGATGAACAGGCTCCGTACAGTGGGGCATTTGGCGGCGTTTCTCAGTGCGACGCTGTGGGGCACGACATTCATCTCCACCAAGGTGCTGTTGCGGGAATTTACGCCGGTGGAGATACTGGTGCTGCGCTTTGTGGTGTCGTATCTGGTGCTGTGGTTTGTATGTCCGAAGTGGTTGAAAGTGAGCACATGGCGACAGGAACTTCTCTACGCTGCGGCGGGGTTCACGGGAGTCACCTCGTATTACCTGCTGGAAAACATCTCCCTCACGTACACGACGGCATCCAATGTGGGTGTGATCGCGTCATTTTCCCCATTTTTCGCGGCACTGATAAGTTATTTTTTGCTGCGGAGTGGTGAGAGATTGGGCGGCAAATTCTATGCGGGGTTTGTGATGGCTATGACGGGCATCTGCCTCGTGAGTTTGCAGGGCGGAATGGCAGAGGTACATCCGCTGGGGGATTTCATCGCCCTGTTGGGAGCCGCTGTGTGGGCGGTATACAGTGTATTGCTTAAGAAGGTGGGAGAGAAAAAGGGCAATCCCCTGCTCATTACACGGCGCATATTTTTCTACGGAATTGTGGGCATGCTCCCCATGGCGGTACTTTTTGGCTTCAACCCGGACTTGGGGCAGGTGGTGCAGCCGGTGTACGCGAGCAACTTGCTCTATTTGGGTGTGGGTGCCGGGGCTTTATGTTTTGTGAGCTGGAGGCTTGCCACGGAATGGATTGGTCCCGTTCGCACCTGTGCCTACCTCTACCTCTGCCCCGTTGTCGCCGTCGTCACCGCTTCCCTCGTCCTCGGGGAAAAAGTTGGTCCGATGGGTATCCTCGGGATCGTGCTTACACTGGCAGGGCTAATCTGCTCCGAACAAACACGAAACAGACCTGTCCCGAATAAATTGAACGCTTAGAGCAGAGCGACGGCTTGGTCGCGGGGGAAATGCGGAGGAAAAGAAGTACGAAGTACGAAGTGGCAAAGCTGTAACGGGGGGACGGTGAAAAGCAGCGGGG
>CAYRJI010000139.1:0-1728 GCA_964424645.1 uncultured Akkermansia sp.
AAAAAAGAATATAAAAAATTTCGAATAAGTGCTTGACATACGTATTCCTAATACGCAGCTCCGAGCATCAACGACCAATGAGTCCATCGATACACGACTTCCCTTTACCACATCCGCATCGCCCACCACTCGACCTTGAATTTTATTGGCACCGGTGTGGGTTCGGATAGGTTGCGGTTATCGTCCTCTGTCTTCCGGGAAGTTACGGAAGCCGAGGGGGAGGGGGGAGTGCTTTTCGAGGAGAGAGCGGTCGTAACGGCGGGTAGGAGGGGCTAGGTGCCCCAAGGTGTGTTCGGTACGGAAAAAGAACTGGAGGTAATAGGTGCCGGAGTAACCGCCCTCGGCGGCTTCGCGGATCATCTGCAAGATATCCGCCTCATCCAGCAGGGCGGGGTGCACCGTCGTGCGTACCTCATGCGGCAGCTTGTACTGCAACAGCAGGGAAAGCGTCTTGCGGAACCTATCGTAGAGCATCGAGCCATCCGGGAGTTTCCACTCCCTCTCTCTGGGTACTTTGTGGTCCAGTGCCACGTAATCGATGAGGTGGTTTTGGAGGAGCGGGCGCAGCACCGTGGGGTTACTTCCGTTGGTGTCAATTTTGATGAGATAACCCATCTCCTTGATCTGTGCGCAGAGCTCGTCAATGTGAGGCACCAAGGTGGCTTCGCCGCCGGAGAGGACAACAGCATCCAAAAAGCAACGCCGCTCTCGGAGGAATGAGATTTCATCGACCTCACCCCGATAATGCGAGAGTGCCAAGTCGGGGTTGTAGCAGTACGGACACCGCAGGTTACACCCGTTGTACCAAAAAATACAGGCCGCCTTCTTGGGATAATCCAAGAAGGTGAGCGGTGTAATGTCCGCCGGATGCACCATGACCCTGTGTCTCAGCTCCCCATCCGAGGATAACGAGATGCGTCCGCAATACAGAGTAACTTGACAAAGCCACGTCGCCGCCGCACGAATCCCTCCATTGCCCATGCAACGGACGCAAACCCCACACGAGGTGTGCGCTCCGCACCCACGGCGATCACACCACCGAAAATCCTCGAAACGAAAGGAATAGGTTACTTCAGGATTGCATCACCGCAGCAGCCGCAGGGTTCTACAAAGTGCTCGCGCTCCTCGAATTCGCCCTGCTTCCCGGCATTAAAGGTCTCCACCGGGCGATGATAGCCCATCACACGAGTGTAGACGGTGCACTTGGAGCGCTCGCCCTCATGCTCTGCCAAAATCTGCTCATCGCTCTTCACAACGGCTTTAATTTCATCATCTGTCATAGTATAATACAGGTTAAGTTAATAGAGAAAGAGTTTCAAAAGAGGGGGAGCTCGGGTTGTTCTTCGGCACGGACTTTCGCGATGAGCTCCTCGTCACAAATCGGGCAGTAGTCGTGGCGTCCCTTGAGGTACCCATGTTTGTCACATACCGAGAAGAGCGGGGTCACCGTCACGTAGGGCATCTTGAAGTTGGTGAGTACCTTGCGCACAATGTCGCGGCACGCCTCGGGCGACGAAATCGCCTCATTCATGTACATGTGGAAAACGGTACCGCCGGTGTAGCAGCACTGCAGCTTATCCTGCATGCGCAATGCTTGGAAGAGGTCTTGCGTATAGTTGGCAGGCAACTGTGAGCTGTTGGTGTAGTAGCGATGCCCCGGTGACCCGGCTTGAATAATATCCGGAAAACGCTTCCCGTCCTCACGCGCGAAGCGGTGCGTTGTCCCCT